>DASYTP010000022.1:0-13004 GCA_036002145.1 Bacteroidota bacterium
CGTGGACAGGCCTGAACGGGAAGAAGTATCTCGCGGAATCGAACGGGAGAAGAAATCCCACGCCGAGCCCTCCGTCCGTCGCGGCATCGAGTACGCCGTGCGAAGCCGTGACCACGAAGAAGTATCCGAGGAGCGACCACCATGCCCTCGTGAAGCGGCGGGTCTCGCGGAATGCGAACAGCACAACGAACACTGCGACGAGGAGTGCAAACACCAGCGAGTGCGAGAATCCCCGATGGCCGAGCACGCTTCCGTAAGGAACACCCAGTGAGAATCCGACAACGTCTGCATCGGGGAGGATTGAACAGAGGACAGAAAGAGTAACGAACTTAAGGGAGACCGCCTTCGAAAACATCCTGCCCGTCACAACCGCGAAGAAGCCATGTGAGATGATGGTCGGCATGCAGCTTATTTTGACTCATAGATTGTAACCAAAAAGCCGGACCTGAACATTCCTTCAGGCGCGATGACGTTTTCCATCAGTGGAATCTTCGAGCCATATCGTTCACGGATTTTTTCCTTTACAATCTGCGAGGAAAGGTCGAAGTCCTTCAACCGTCGAAGCTTTCCTAATTCTATCCCGAGGGCACCCTGATAGATTTTCCACACCAACTCCGAGCAATAGAGCCGCTCGTCTGACCATCCGAAGTATGAATCGTACGGGCGTCCCACGAACGTATCGGCTATCCTGTTCAGCGATACGAGAGCTTCGGAAGTAAACACTGAATCCCGTTTTACCAGTCGCTTGATAACGAAGTGGTGCCCTTCCCCCCGCCGGATCCATTCTTGCAGGGGAGTAAATTTTACGCGAGAAGCCGCTTCAAGAACCTGTGGTTTTCCATCGCGAAGAAGAACAATGCCCATGTGGCTGAAGGATGACTTTGTTGCGAGTTGGACAGCTTTACTCTGAGATGACCTGGAAGTTTGGAAGATGATGTCGCCATCTTTAACGTTCAGATGATTCAAGCCGGGGGTAAACTGTTGGTGGAGCAAGATACTGTAGAGCAGGAGTTCCAACATTGAGTTACCGAGCAGCTGAATGAGTCGTTGGATTGGAGCGCCCTGGCATCTCAGTGTCCGGATGCATTGCTCTGTTCGATGAAGGCGGCAAAATCGCGCAGCGCCCGTGCATAACCATCCCCTGCGACTTCGTAGAGATCGTTGTGGCCGGCGCCGTCCACCCAGTATGAAAGCTTGGGCTCATTGGCCTCGTGGAAAAGTTGTTCGCCATGCCAGAATGGTATCACCTCATCTCTCTTGCCGTGTATGACCAGTACCGGACACACTATGTGCTTCATCTTTGAAATATTCTTGAGCTTGTCGAATGGAAATAAAGGTATACGGGTCAAGACACGATACGCCGTCACGAATGAGCTCTCGATGATGAGTCCGCCAACTTGTCGTCTGTAAGCCAGATCAACCGCCGGAGCGCCCCCGATCGAGCGTCCGAGAGGAATAATTCTGCCGGAAGCTACGCCAAGCGTATTCACCAGGTATTCATATGCGGCATCTTCGTCTTGATACGTGTTCTCCTCCGACGGAGTTCCGGAGCTCGTGCCATAGCCGCGGTAGTCATATGCGAAAACGGAGAATCCGGCGGCTTTGATGCCTTCAAGGACAGAGAGTAGCTGGCCGATGTCTTCTGCGTTTCCGTGGCTGTAAAGAATGGTGTAGCGCGAGTTCGGATCAGACAAGTAGATCGCCGAGATACTCATGCCGTTCGGGAGATTCACCTTGACGATGCGATCAGAGTCGCGGTAAGAGGAAGCTTGAGGTTGAAAAATGATTCTCTCGGCAAGCAAATACACGAACAGCAGCGCGCCGAGGTAGAGGATAATAGCGGTGAGAAGCAGGGAACCGATCAATTGCTTAAACCTGGACCTGTTCACAAAACCGGCTTTAGTCGAGTATCAACCGCGCCCTCTTGAACCGTGCGAGTGCCCAGAGGAACAGTCCGAGGTTGACGAGGACCAGGGCGAAAATCGCCCCGATGACGCTTGTTGTTACCCCCATTTCCGCGAACAGTTGTACCAAAGATACCTTCCACCTGAGCGGCAGCGCCTGGGCGCCGAGGACCGGTACGAAAAGCAACATGAGTATGCTGACGCTGAGCGTTTGCTGAGCCTGACGGACAGTGGAGGCGCGCAAGGAGACCACGACTCCCGTTCCCGCCGCTAAACCTGCCCCAAGCAAGCTCAGCACGAGAATGGCGAGCCCTACCAATGGAGAAAACATCAACATTGTCCCGTCTCCGTGAGTGAGATTGACCGTCACTAACCCCAGGACAAGACTGAGCAGTGTGAGTCCCCACGAATAACCGATGCCTCCGAACATTTTTCCAAGCAAGATCGCCCGGTCCGGCAGACGGCTCGCAAGGAGCGTCTCGAGGGTATGACGCTCACGTTCACCGGCAAACGCATCGGCGATCACCGTGCTTACCAGAAAAAGTGGGACCCATACCCAGTAGAGCAGCACCATCGGCGACTCGATCCAGGAACGACCCATCTCAAGGGGCAGAAAAATGCCGAACACCAAGACGAACATGAGCACACCCAATCTGCCGCGTGTGCCCTTCTGGCTCAGGAGCTCCTTCTGCTCCTTCCAGAAAACGGTCCCGATATCTGTCATCATCGCTCTTCCTCCATTAAAGTGAGGAACACTTCTTCGAGGCTGGGATTTCCCTTCCGTACTTCCTCGATCTCAGCACCCGCGCCGACCATCAGGGTAACCAACGGCGCGACGTTGACTGTTCTGTTCAGTTGGATGATTACGCGATGATTGTACAGCTCAGCGGATGCAACTTCTTCCCGCGAACGGAGTAACGCTATCATCTCTCCCGAGAATCCTCGACCGAAGACCTCTACGCGTGGTGCGGCGTTCTTCGTGCCCAATTCGCCCGGAGGGCCGACGGCGAGGATTCGCCCCCGCCGGATTACTGCGACGGCATCACAGAGTCGCTCGGCTTCGGCAAGATTGTGTGTCGTGAGAAATACCGTCAGACCTTCACTGGCAACCAGCGTTGCCAGATCCTCCCGCAAAGCCGCGGCAGCGACCGGATCGAGCCCGGCAGTCGGTTCATCCAGGAAGATCAACGAAGGTCGGTGCAGCAATGCCCGTGCTACCGCCAGCTTTTGTTTCATGCCGCGGCTCCATGTGCCGGCCGTTTCTTTGCGGCGATCCCAGAGATCGAGATGTGTGAGAAGCTCCCTGATCCTGTTTTGTCTGTCGGCAGAAGGGAGCTGCCAGATACGGCCGTAGAACTCCAGGTTTTCTTCTGCGCTCAGACGCTCGTAGATTCCCGGGTGTTCCAATAATGCCCCACAGTGAGTGCGTATGTTGTCTGCCTCCGTCCGGCTCTCGAAGCCTAACACTTCGGCATGACCCTCCGTCGGCTCCAGGAGGCCCAACAAGAGTCGAATCGTTGTTGTTTTTCCCGCGCCATTCGGTCCCAGAAAACCGAAGATGGTTCCCTTAGGAATCTCGAGGCCAATGTGATCCACCGCTCTGACTGAGTTGAAATCTCTCGTCAGATTTGTGGTGCAAATTGCGTAATCTGTCGTAAAGGCTCTCTGTTTCCGAATGCGGCGATCAAGCTTCAGTTTTGTTCATGCGTGAATGTACCAAGAAATGAGCGCAGTGTCAAACCGACATTTGATGAGACATGAGGCAATTGTAATGATCTTGAAGAGCGACACGTTCCTCTATCGTTTCTCACAATAATACTGCCGTCAACCAAGATGTCTAAGGATTTCTATGGCGTTCGCATTCAAGGGATCTTTTTCCAGTGTCTTCTGGTAATATCGCCGGGCAGCCGATTTGTCTCCCTTTGTCGCATACGCTTCGGCGAGTGAATCAAAGACATTTTTGTCGTCGGGGAATTGCCTTGCATTCTCACCGAACACCTGCAGGGCTTCATCGACCTTGCCTTCTTTCAGGAGCATGTATCCCGCGACGTTGAGAATACCCGAATGTATCTTGTTTCCATCAGCCGACCGCAACTTCCGGAACATTTGGATCCCTGCCTCCACTCCGCCCTGCGTAATTGTAGAATAGATTTTAGCTTGAGGGCTCTCGGGATCGCTTAGCCGATTCTTGAAATTCTCGGATTTGATCTGTTTCCCGAGGATGGTCAGTTCGATCCCCACGTCTGTTTCCACCGCAGTAATACCTTCTTTCACCGCACTCCAATTCTCGCCTCTGACTCCGAAATCCTTGCGGTTAATCACGGTGCTGCCATTGAAGATTACCTGATCGTCCCCACGGATATCTTTCTGAACGCCAGAGCAATAATCCATCGTAAGCGTTACCTCTTTTGAAACGTCGCGAATCGTCAGATCGCCGACGATATCGAACCCGGCATTCCCTTTCACGACCCGCTTGCTCTGGAACCTGATCACCGGATATTTCGCCGCATCAAACCAGTTATCCGATTTCAGGTCTTTGTCCCGGAAATCCAGATCGGTATCAATGCTCTCCACTTTGATGATGACGGTTGCGGATGTCTTTGTGATGTCCCCCGGATCATAACGAAACGTGCCGGAAAAATCGGCGAAACGGCCGCGTACTTTGGCAAAGCCCATGTAGCGAATAGAAAATCCGATATATGAATGGCCCCTGTCGATCGGATAAAACTGCCCGATATCGAATGACTCCGTCTGCGCCCGGGCAAACAACGTAAACACACTTGCGAGCAACATCGTGAAGATGATGGAACTTTTTCTCGTGGTCTTCATGTTGCCACCTCGTGATGATGTTGTTGAATAAATGTAGTGATGAAAAGAACCTTAATCTGCCGAACCGATTATCACATTACGAGCTCGTATCGTAGTTCCGTCACGACGGTGCCCCAGAGCTCGTGCGTTTTTTCGGGCCTAGTATCAAACAATCGCAGGCAGAAGGTTGACGTCGACCAGGGGTAAGCGCAGGAGAACGCAACCTTCTGCCATGTTCGGCCGCTTCGATGACTCGTTCAACGAATCGACGGAAACAGGTGAACAAGCAATTCATCGTAATAATAAGAGCTTTCTCGTTTCAGGATAGTTTTTCGTTTGCAGTCTACAAGAATATGATCATCTCTCAGAAGCATGAACTTTATAGATGTCGTAGGATTAAAGGGATTAGGGTAGTTTTGAAGTAACACGGTGTTTTCAGGTACTGAATGATTTTCACTCGAAACCCCCGCGATGGATCCGATTAACTCCCCGTTGATGATCGCACCGGTGGGTGGTTGTATCGTAGGATTTGTTTTTGCTTCCCAGGGATCCTGGTACATAGGACCTAATGTCTCATATTGCCAGATATTTCCTTTATGAAGCGGGTAAATCCCTTGAGACAACACCCGATCGGTGAGAATCAATGCCGACAGAATGAAGAAATAAGTCTTCGTAGAAATAACTCCTCTCTTGCTTGCTGCACGCTGTCAGCTACGGCCTCAGGTCGGATAGCGGCATTACGCCAACCATGTGTTTGAAGTGATCACAATAATAAAGTTGTCCTTCGGAAACTTTGATTCCATCGATATTCCTTGCGGGCGCGCGAAGTTCACTCAAAAACTGCATCGTTCGTAAGTCGAATCGGCCTATGTGATCCACAAGCAAAGAGTCGGAAGAGTTTCCGTGAGGAACGGTGTAGACTATACTATCGTGAATCGTCATGAAGTACGACTGGTTCAGGGACGAATATGAAATGGAATCGACCAGAATTCCGTCCATCGTGAATTTCTTCAGTTTCGAGGAGAGCAAAAGCACGTAGACATCATTGTTGTAGGTATCCAATCCGGCGATACCATCGGACTCGAATCGAGGGAATTCGAGGTCAATGGCATTTGTCAGGACATTGTACCGGGAAATGCGGTCGTGATTGAGATCGCAAAATACAAAAATCGAATCCGCGGCAATGTGGTCGCCGCCGCTATATGCGAGAACGTATGATGTCTGTAACGTCGCGAGATCGAATGCATACAATCCTTCCGAACCCAGGGGATGAAAATAGAACTTTGAGCCCTGGCGATCGATGTCCTGGAAAAGGCCCGGGTTCAAGAGAATGGATTCGGTAACGAATACCTCAGTGGAAGGATACGGATACTTGAACAGGGAAACCGCGGTGTCGACGTCGATGTGGGATGAATCGGTCAAAAAGTATCGGAGCGCGAGGAGCGGCTGAACGAGTGATGAATCCAGAGTCACCGCGAAATCGAAGTCGATGGAATAGACTTTAAGGACTGCATCAAACGGAAATGATACCGAGCTCAGCTGGTGGTAACCGGTCGAGTCGTGAGTTCCGATCCCTATTTCCCGAACTTCTGCGCTCCTTAAACTGTCTCCCAATTCGTGCGTAATACGAACCGCATTGTAGTTTACCGGATCAATTCTTATCCTGTTGAATTGCTGGATGGTGAGTATTGGGCGATTGTCATAAATTGAAGGGCTCATCGGCTCATCGCAGCAGGTAAAAACAAAAACAAGAATCGCGATCGATAAGAAAAGAGACTTCTGTATGTGGTTCGATGGCATGACCATTGTCGCAACCCCATGAATCGCAGATAGTATCAGATAACTGAACGCAGAAACCCTTGCCAAGGTTTCCATCTTCGCGAGGTTGAGCCGCATGCTAGATCAACAATTTTTTCCTTCTGTCCGCAATTACCTCTGCTTATCTTCCTTCTCCCACTGCTCGCGTGTGAGCTGCGAAATCGGCTCAAGGCTCTTCTGGGCCAGGGCAGAGTTCAGGTCGGGCAGGCTCTTCGCTGCCCACGCATCGAATTCCTTCACAACATCCGAGAGCTCCCGCGCCAGCGCGCCCGTACGCTCCACCTGCGTCCTGGACGGGCGTCCCTCGTATCCGCTGACGTTGCCATAGAGATCCGCCAGATATTCACGCAGTCGCTCTTCACCGGTGATCATGCCCCCTTCCTTCGTCGCAACGATTTTCTTTCGAAGGTCGTCGGCTTGCGCCGACGCACTCCGGAGACGCCCGGCCAGTTGCTCATCTCCAGCCAGTTTCGACGCCCGCTCATCGAGCGCAACGCGGACGTCCTTGATCCGATCGACCGCAAACGTCATGTCGCCGAGCAGCCGGTACAATTTCATCGATAAGTCAAATTGCGCCTTCCGGTCTGCCGGTGTATGCTTCGATCGCGGATCCGCCACGATCTTGAGCTTCGTCGTGTAGACGTTCTTGTCTTTCGTCATTCTTACGGTGTACGTTCCCGGCAGGACGCGCGGACCGCTGGATGCGCCGAAGGCCGCGGTTGCCGCAGTCGGAACTCTCGGCGCTTTTAGCCGCATGGACCACGCCGCGCGGTTCAAACCGCGGCGCTTGTTGCTCGGAACAGTTCCCAGCGATTTGCCCTTGTCATCCAGCACCTCGATCTTGAGGTCGCCGAAGATGTGTCGCTTCTTCTGGTAGTACGTGATCGTCGCGTCGTCCGAAGGATTCGGACCGGAGAATACTGCGTCGCCGTTCGCCCATCCGCCGAATGCAGGGATGCGTTGTACCGGGGGCTTTGCGTCGATGAACACGGCATCCTTGGCAAGGTTATCCTGCGTGAGCGCCCGGAGAGGCGTAATATCGTCGACGATCCAGATGCCGCGACCGTGGGTCGCGATAACCAGGTCGTGATCACGTGGATGGATCGCAAGGTCGCGGACGGCAACGTTCGGCAAATCTCCCCCCTTGTACTGCGCCCATTGGCGGCCCGCATCGAGAGAAATCCATAAACCGAACTCCGTACCAACGAAGAGGAGATCCTTCCTGACGAGATCTTCCTTCACGACGTGAGCATATCCCCGGACCGGGCTCTCCTTGCCGACAACCGGCGACCACGATTTGCCGAAGTCGGTCGTCATATAAACATAGGGTTGCAAATCGCCGTAGGTATGCAGGTCGAACGTTGCATAGGCCGTACCTTCTGTAAAATGACCCGGTTCAATCGATGATACCCAGGGGTTTTTCGGCAATCCCACGATGTTGGCGACGACGTTCGTCCAATTTTTTCCGCCGTCCCGCGTCACCTGGAGATTCCCGTCGTCGGTTCCAACCCAGATGATGTTCGGGTTACGGGGAGATTCTGCGATTGTAAATATCGTCGTATGCATTTCGGCGGAAGAATTGTCGACAGTGACCCCACCGGATTGTTCTTGTCTTTGTTTCACGGGATCGTTCGTCGTCAGGTCGGGTGATATGCGATCCCACGTCTGGCCGTGATCGCGTGAACGGAACAGAAATTGCGCACCGATATAAACGGTCCCCTTTTGCGTCGGGCTCACATGAATCGGGGTGTTCCAGTTAAAGCGGAGCTTTCCCTCCTTGTACCCGGGCAGCGGCTTGATTCCCCGTGTCTCATGCGTCTTCCGGTTCACGCGACCGATCTCGCCACCCTGGGCCTCGGCGTAAATGTAATCAGGGTCGGAGGGGTCGACAAACATCCAGAAGCCGTCACCACCATACATGTTTTCCCACTGGCTGTTCTCAATACCGCCGGGATATTGCGAAGCACCGACCCACGAGCTGTTGTCCTGCAGCCCGCCATACACGTGATACGGCCTGTCCATGTCTACACTGACATGATAGAATTGTGAGACTGGCAGGTTCTGCGACTTCCACCAACGATTGCAACCATCGTATGAATACCATACACCGCCATCGTCGCCGACGATCACGTGATCGGTATTGGCGGGATTGATCCAGACATCGTGAAAATCGCCGTGCGCTCCGCCCGAAATGTTGCTGAAGCTCTTCCCCCCGTCCGTGCTGACGACGAGCGGTCCGTCGGGCTTATAGATCTTCTTCTCGTCCTTGGGGTCGACGATAAGATTGGCGAAGTAGAACGGACGCCAGATCATCGCCTGGCTCCGGTCGAGTTTCTGCCATGTCCGGCCGCTGTCGTCGGATCTATAGAGGGCATTCTTGGGCGGCTCGGCCTCGATGAATGCGTAGACAACCGCCGGGTTCGAGGGGGCCACGGTCACCGCAACGCGTCCCCATGGTTTCGAGGGTAAGCCGGTGACGCTTTTCTCATCGAGGTCATTCCATGTTATTCCCCCATCCGTCGTTTTGAAGAGGCCGCTGCCGCTGAATGCACCGGCGCTGTCGCCACCCGAACGGAATGTCCAGCCCTTTCTCCGAAAGTCCCACATTCCCGCATAGAGCGTTGAGGGATTTTGTTTGTCCATGGAGATCATCGAACAGCCCGTCGAGGCATTAACGCCTTTCAATATGTTCGTCCACGTCTTCCCGCCATCGGTCGACTTGTAAACGCCGCGCTCGTCACTATCGCTCCATAGTTTTCCCGGCACGGCGACGTAGACAATATCCGTGTTGGTAGGATCGATGAGCACTTTGGCGATGCGCTCCGATTCCTTCAATCCCATGTTCGTCCAGTTCTCCCCGGCGTCCGTCGACTTGTAGATCCCATCGCCGACGGAGACGCTGTTGCGTGTCCACGGCTCTCCGGTTCCCGCCCAGATCACTTTTGGATTCTTCGGGTCGATCGTGATTGCTCCGATCGCCTGCACCGGTTGTTTGTCGAACACCGGCTTGAATGTCGTGCCGCCGTTGACCGACTTCCATACGCCTCCGCTCGCAGACCCTACGTACACGGTGAGCCGTTGCCCTTCCTGGACGGCGTCGATGGCGGCAACGCGTCCGCTCATCGCCGCGGAACCGATGTTCCGTGCGCCCAGTCCGGAGATTGTCTCGGCATCGATCTTGACCGGTGAACTTTGTTGAGCTGCCGCCGCGCCGCCGATGAGCATGATGCCGATCGCGGTCGTCGAAAACCATTTCGTGAGTGGTATGTTCATTGTGGCAAATCCTTTTCGTGATGAAGTCGGTTCATTTGTTGGCGGGGGTGGAAGTTGCTTTTGGTTGCTCGAACAGGTTGTCGTCGAGGGAAACGTTTGCTTCTATCTTGTCGTACGTGACCTTCGACCTGTCCTGGCTCCCCTTGACGTTCGATTCCACCGAGTATGGCATATACCATCCATTCACTTCCTTATAGTCTCCTAGCGATGTCTCATACTCCCGCTCCGCGCCCCTGACCATTCGTTTAATCTCGATCTTGATCGGAACATAATAGTCCGTATCCATGTAGAAGTACCGGATATCTCCTGAGGCAAGCGTGACTTTCAGCTTGAGGGCATCAGTCCCCTCGACTGGTTCCATGCCGACGAACTCCACTTTGTTCCCCTTCTGCCGGTAATTGACCAGTGGGCCGTCGAAATCGGAATCTTCGAGAACCTGTTTCAACTCTTCTTCACCGAGGGGCTCGGGGTCCTTTTTACCGCCCCAGGGTCGGATTTTCCAGCCTCCGGTACCATTGTACGCGGTTATGGCGGTCAGGCCCTGCAGCGAGAACTCCTGTCGTACAAGGTTCGGGCGTTTATTCTGGTCGACCACGTCTGCTTCGAAACCGCCTCCCCCCGTAAACTTACCGGTACGGCGCACAGTCTTCACGGCATCTATCTTCTCCATGCCGCCGATGGTCTTGATGTACTTATCGACAATTTCCTCCGCCGTCTGTGCCCTCACCGGGACGGCCACGAGAAACAGTACGGCTACTTGATAAAAAGCTCTACGCATGATGATCTCCTTGATGTGATTACCCGATGGTTGGCCCTCGAAACCGCAACGAGAGGAATTGAGTCATTCGTGACGACATGATCTGAGAACAATACGGCGAATTCAGGCGAAATGTTGCAAGGCGAACTTGGTGAGTGTCAATGTACCAAGAAAAGGGGAAAGTTTCAACCTGTGGAGCGAAATGCCATTTCGCTCGCAGCAACGGTTATGTCCTTGAAAAATGATAATTGCGTCAACAGGACAGCCCAGAAAACCTTGCGACGGCTACCCGGCGAGAACATCAACACCAACCTTAGCAAGGTCGCGAAACTATTTAATCAAAATCATCTTTCTTGTCTCAACAATCATTCCTGCGTGCCCGCCGTGACGTGTTGAAACAGGGTGGACCGCCAAACGGCTAACATAGACTCCGCTCGATAGCGGCGGGTCACGACTCGCGTCCGCAAAAGTCCATTGGTTACCGCTATTGAGAGGGAAATACGTGGAGTCACTCGCAATTGATCGCGCGGGAGCAGTCTGAAACGATAAGAAAAATATCAGCGGAAAAATCTTCCCGGAGTACTTTCGACAATTCATCTTCACCCTCCGGCTGAATATAGCGAGATACTATGAAAACTACAAGCGTGTCATTTCAGTTAAACAAGCTCCCGCCTTGTTCCAAATCCAAAAGTTTCCGTTTCCGCCATAGACCACCGCCGTAGCCACCGAGCTCTCCGTTTTTGTTGACGACTCGGTGACATGGGATAACGATGGCGATGCGGTTAAGTCCGTTTGCTGTACCCACTGCCCTGCAAGCCTTCAGGGAGCCGATGCGCCTGGCAATGTCTTCGTACGAAACCGTCTTGCCGAAGGGAATCTTTATGAGCTCATTCCATACTTTTTGTTGGAACGGTGTTGCCGGGTAAATCAGTTTTACGGAAAATGTCTTAAGGGTTCCTTCGAAATACTGTTTGAGCTCTTCCTTCAAAAGTTTGATATGTTCATTCTCTCCCGGAACAACTGCACTTTTGAAATGCCTTCGAAGCGAAGCAAATTGAGCCTCGAGCATTCGCCGTTCGGTGAACTCGAGCAAACAAATCCCTTCAGACGTGGCCGCGGCAATGAGCGGTCCCATGGGGCTTTCAATCCAGGTTGCCAGCACGCAATCCGCATCACGACTTCGTCCGGGTGAAGTGCCGGATGTTTTTGCGAACGCGTCGCGGAAGCCGCTGTGCGAGTTGTAACCGTAGCCGAGCGCAACGTCGTCCAAATCCTTACCGAGCCGGATTTGCTCGAACGATTTTCCGAGCCTGCGGCCGCGGCAATATGCCTGAAAGGTCATACCGTAATTCTTAAGGAAGAATCGGCGTGCACGCGCCGGCTCGATCCCGGCGGAACGAAGGTAGGCGTCGGAGTACTTGCGTGCCGGATCGGCGTCGATCGTCGTAAGAAGCCGCTCCACCCATTGAGGCGCCTTGCCGTTACTCTCCAATGGACGGCAGCGTTTGCACGGACGGTACCCGGCAAAAATTGCTTCGCGGGCGCTATGATAAAACTCGATATTTTTGCGCAACGCCTTGCGGGTCGGGCATGATGGCTTGCAAAATATTCCCGTTGTACGAACGGCGAGAAAGAAAACCCCGTCGTAAGCCGGATCATTACGGCGCCAGGCTTGTTCCATTTCTGCAAGGTCTGGAATTGTTGTCATTGTGGCTGATCATCCTGGTGATTGGTGATGAAGAATCGTTTTTACAATTATATGATACGGAGTCCGCAGGACAATTTCCACCGAAAAATGGACAGGGATATTTTGGTCCGTCATTTCATCACATTCATTTTTCTGGTCAGGGCGGTTCCTTGAACCTTGAGGGAGTAGAAATAAGTCCCGCTCGCGATTCCACGAGCGTTCCATTCCGCAACGTAGCTTCCAGGTGTTTTGTCTTCCTTCATCAGCCGGGCAACTTCCCTGCCGAGGAGATCATAGATCACGATCTCGACATTTCCGTGATGGTAGATGTCAAACGGTATTCGTGTTTGTGGATTAAACGGATTTGGGAAGTTCTGACCGAGGCGGAAAGCTTCGGGTGGTATTTCGTGATTCTCGGTGACACTGAGAACGACATCTTTGGTGGAAAGATAAACCCTGTTCTCGTAGACCGACACGAGGTATTTACCTCCAAGCGAATCTATCGTGAAATCGGGCGAGGAGTGTCCCGTTAAGATCAGGCTATCGGCCGGCAGGCCACCCAGTTGATGGAGCTCGTAGTACCTTACGCCTTGAAATGAGCTGTAGGCCATAAAGACAGACGAGTCGTTACTCAGAATCGCCGGAGGAGTATAAACATAAGAGCCAAAATTTTCGAAAAGCGGAAGAGGGTCAGAAAACAAAGAATCGACTTTCCGCTGAACAATCATGACGGTGTCCTGGTTACTGCCGGGCGGTC
>DASYTP010000023.1:0-14529 GCA_036002145.1 Bacteroidota bacterium
CCCTGATCCGGCAGACTATTCTGGACGCGCAGTGGCACCGCGACGCCCTCAAAGCATCAGCCAGATTTCCCGATGAACCGCGCCCGGAATTCGTTGCCGATCTTGCTGCGCTTGAACCTGTGCTGACCGGCAGTGTTCCGGTCCTCTTCGAAACGACGGATGAGATCAGCCTCCTGCGCGCTTCGAGAATTGCAAAGGAATTTTCGCTGAAGCCCTGGGTGCGTGGGAGCGGCTCGGAGTATCGGAGACTTGACGCCGTAAAGGCCGCAGGCGTACCGATCATTCTACCGGTGAATTTTCCCGAAGTGCCCGGCGTTCAATCTCCCGAGGACGCATTGAATGTGAGTCTCCAGGAGATGCGTTACTGGGACGAAGCTCCCGAGAATCCGAAGAAACTTTCCGAAGGGGGCATCACCTTCGCACTCACGTCGGCGACGTTAAAAGATCCGGGCAATTTTCTCGCCAACGTTCGCAAGGCGATCGAGCGGGGCCTCACGGAGAACGCCGCGCTTGCGGCTTTGACCACGACCCCTGCAAAGTTGTTCGGAGTTGAAAAAAAGCTCGGCTCGCTCGAGGCGGGTAAGATGGCGAACTTTGTCGTGACAGAGGGGAACCTGTTTTCAGAAAAAGCAAAAATACGTGAAACATGGATTGACGGAAAGCGATATGAGGTCAAACCGCAGGGTGAATTCGACCCTCGCGGCACCTGGACAGCCCTCCTGACCGATGCACCCGCCGATTCGTTGTCCCTCAACCTGAAAGGCGAACCTGACGCACTCCAGGGAACGGCGATAATGAAGGGAAAGGACATTAAGCTGAGCACCGCTTCGTTTTCCGACTTAAGGCTTGCGATCTCGTTCGCAGGCGATTCGATCGGGCTCAAGGGCGTTCTACGACTGACTGCAACTCTTGCCGACGCAAAATTCCTGGGTTCAGGTGAACTCCCCGACGGGAAAATATTCAAATGGACGGCGATGAAGAAGGAACCTTTCAAACCTGATCCGGACACAACCAAACCAAAGGTGCCGGTCATGTCGTCGTTCGGTCCGGTGACTCCCCCGGGAGAATTTGGCCGGCAGAAACTCCCGGAGCAGCCTGCGCGCCTGATCATCCGCAACGCAACTCTCTGGACATGCGGTAGCCAGGGAATTGTGGAAGGGGGAGACGTCCTTGTTGAACGCGGTAAGATCGTGAAGTTAGGCAAACATCTTGAAGCGCCGAAGGACGCCGTAATTGTCGATGCAACGGGTAAACATGTCACCCCCGGATTAATCGATTGTCATTCCCATTCGGGTGCGAGCGGCAGCGTGAACGAAGCGGGTCAGGCGATCACCGCAGAAGTTCGCATCGGTGACGTCATCGATCCCGACGATATCGGACTCTACCGTGAACTCGCGGGTGGCCTGACGGTGGCAAACGTCTTACATGGATCAGCGAATCCCATCGGCGGACAAAACCAGGTGATCAAGCTGCGCTGGGGTGCTTTGCCTGAGGAAATGAAATTTGAAGGCGCGATCCCCGGCATCAAGTTCGCACTCGGTGAAAACGTGAAACAAAGCAATTGGGGCGATCGTTACAGATCGCGGTATCCTCAGACACGTGAAGGCGTCGAGCAGATCATACGCGACGAATTCCTTGCCGCGCGGGATTACGAGCGCTCGTGGAAGGAGTTTGACGGCGGGAGCAGAAAGATACCCCCGCGCCGTGATCTGGAATTGGACGCTATTGTCGAGGTTCTGAAGGGTAAGCGCCTCGTGCATTCGCATTCCTATCGGCAGGACGAGATTCTTATGCTCATTCGTGTTGCGGATGATTTCGGGTTCAAGATCGGCACGTTCCAGCACGTCCTTGAAGGATACAAAGTCGCTGCCGAGATGGCAAAACACGGTGCCGGAGCTTCGACGTTCAGCGACTGGTGGGCATATAAATTCGAAGTCTACGATGCGATCCCCTACAACGGAGCGCTGATGCATAATGAAGGAGTCGTTGTCTCGTATAACTCCGACAGCGACGAACAGGCTCGCAGGCTGAATACCGAGGCAGCCAAAGCGGTGAAGTACGGCGGAGTGAGCCAGGAAGATGCGCTGAAATTCGTGACGCTGAACCCGGCGAAACAGCTCCGCATCGATAACCGCGTCGGATCGCTGGAGCCGGGCAAGGACGCCGACTTCGCCGTCTGGAGCGGGAATCCTCTTTCCACCTACTCTATCTGCGAACAGACCTGGATCGACGGAAAAAAATTCTTTGACCGCGAAGAAGATCGGAAGATGGCTGAAGAAGTCCAGAGTCAACGCGCGGTCATCATCCAAAAGGCATTGGGAACAAAGGGCGGAGGCGGCGAGAAAAAACCGGCTCCGGCAGGTTACGAAAAAGGCTATTCCTGTCACGAGGAATCTGAAGTAAAGGAGAACAAGTAAGATGAAAACGAGATCATTCATTATGTTCGTGTTGGGCTTCATTTCCGTTCTTTCACTTTTCTCCACGGCGTTCAGCTCCGAGATTCCGGCAAAGCCGCAGGATCATCCGATTGCGCTGATCGGTGCGACCATTCATACGGTGAGCGGCGCGACGATCCAGAGTGGAACAATCCTCTTCGATAAGGGGCGGATAGCGGGCATCGGGTCGAGTATCGATCTCCCGCCGGGCACGGAAAAAATCGACGCCGCGGGAAAGCACATTTACCCGGGGATCATTGATGCACGGTCGAACATCGGCCTCACCGAAATCGGCGCAGTCCGCGCAACGAACGACTTATCGGAATCGGGATCGATCAATCCCAATTCCCGAGCAGAGGTTGCAATCAATCCCGAGAGCGAGCTTATTCCCGTGACACGCGCCAACGGCGTCACCACCGCGGTGACGATGCCCGAGGGGGGAATTATCAGCGGCAGTGCAGCCGCAATCCTCCTCGACGGCTGGACGTGGGAAGATATGACCTTGAAGGCGCCCGTCGGCTTGGTGCTGAACTGGCCTCAGATGACGATCAACAAGGCCTGGTGGGAGCAGCGAACGGAGGAAGATCAGAAGAAAGCGCGGGACAAGGCGCTCGGTGAATTACGGAATGCTTTCCGCGACGCGCGGGCGTACATGCAGGCGAAGCGCGCGGAAACCGTCCAGGGCATTCCTTATCACAACACCGACCTTCGCTGGGAAGCGATGATGCCTGTGCTCGAAGGAAAAATCCCCGTGCTGGTCAATGCGGAAGAACTCCAGCAGATCCAGGCTGCTGTCGCCTGGGGAGATCAGGAAAAAATCAAGCTGGTAATCGTCGGCGGCTATGACGCATGGCGCGCGGCAGATTTACTAAAGGCAAGGGACATTCCCGTGATCGTGAATCCGATCCAGCGAACGCCGTGGCGGCGCTGGGAATCATACGACGATCCAGCGACCCTGCCGAAGAAATTGCGCGAGGCCGGGGTTCGATTCTGTATTGCGGGAGAAGCCGGCGCATCGAACGAGCGAAACGTCCCGTACCACGCGGCGATGGCAGCCTCCTATGGCCTGCCGAAAGAAGAGGCGCTCAGATCCATCACGCTCTATGCTGCGCAGATTCTTGGAATCGCAGACCGCGTCGGATCGCTTGAGGTCGGCAAAGATGCAACTCTGATTGTCACCGACGGGGATCCGCTTGAGATTATGACGAACGTCTCGATGGAATTCATCCAGGGTAAGAACATTCCGCTGCAAAGCCGGCACACGCGATTCTATGAGAAGTACCAGGAGCGATACCGGCGACAGGGCACAATGACGAAGTAGAGCATCCTACAAAATCTTCTCGACAGGGTCGCCCCGATGGGGCTTGCCGGATACTGGTAGCCGGAGATTCTACAAACAGATCTGCTCCTAACGGAGCGGACGGAGCTACTCTCATGCCGCATGGACGTGGTGTCATCTGCTTTCTCTTTTCATTTCTTCATCGCCTTCAAAGCTTCGATCATGATTCTCGCGCACGCCTGTGTATCAGACGCGGCGTCGTGATGATCTAATGTGATGCCGAAGTGACGGCACACGTCGGGTAGCTTTGTGGGATAAATACTCCATAGCTGACGGGAGAGTTTCATAGTGCATTGGAAAGGAATGGGAGGTATTTGAATGCGTGCCCGTTTACAACACGCCTGTAGAACACCTTGATCGAATCTCGCATTGTGCGCAGCGAGGAATTCTACGCCATGCATCGAGCGCTCGAGTTCCGGCCATAATTCTTCGAAGGTCGGCTCATCTTTTACGTCGTCCCAGGAGATTCCGTGCAGGTACGTGAAGAAGAAATCCCTCCGCGGCGGCCTGATGAGATACGCCTTCTGCCCGACAATGGTATGCCCTTCAACAGTTACGAGCCCTACGGCGCAAGCACTGTCGCTCTCGTAGTCAGCCGTCTCGAAATCTATGGCGAGGAATCGCACGACAAGGTTTTTGAAATGTGGTTGATGAGTATCCAGCTCTAATACCTATCGATGCAAAAATGTATCCGGCATATTTCACTCCTTCGGAGTTTGATATTTAAACCGCTCCACCTCGTTGTGACGTCACTTCTGTGAATTCTCACCAGAACCGAACTCAAAATTCATATCGCCTGAGGATCGGGGCATCATCTCAAGAAAGTACATAAACCGGGGATTATCGGCAATATGCACTTCCCATATCTGCACCACCTGCGCTTGACAATGATCGACCGGGAATGTATATTTTATTGATTGAACGATTGCTCAATCGTTACTATGAAGCCCCGAATCGGAAAATGTGAAATAGCGTTCGTCCACGAGGATCGCGTGAAGGCGGCCCGGAAGGCACTCTACAACGTCGACCACACGCTCGGTTTAAGCGAGACCTTCAAGATCCTCAGCGACCCGACCCGGCTGAATATCGTCGTCGCCCTCCTGAAGGAGGAACTCTGCGTCTGCGATATCGCCGCCCTGCTCGGCATGACCGATTCAGCAATCTCCCACCAGCTCCGCCTTCTCAAGAATTCCCGCCTCGTGAAGTATCATAAGAAAGGCAAGATGGCGTACTACTCGCTCGACGACGAGCATATCGAAAACCTCATCCGAATCGCCTTCAGGCACGTTTCCGAACGCTGACAATGCCGACCCAAAAAACCACACTGCTCGTCGATGACCTCTGCTGCGCCGACGACGAGCGCCGCATCTCGAGCCGGCTTCGCTCGGTCATCGGCGTCGAGCGGGTAACGTGCGATCTCGTGATGAAAAAAGTCGTCGTGCACCATAGCTGCCCGCAGCAAGACGTCACCGGCACGGTTCGCGACCTTGGCTTTGTCCCCCGCCTTCATCATGACTACAAGGAACCTGCATCAACCCGGGAAAAGTACGGCACTCTTATCATCACGTGCGCCTCCGGATCTCTCTTATTGCTCGGGGGAGCGATGCATCTCGCGGGAATCGCGGAATCGGTGACAGCTTCCGTATACATCATCTCAATCCTCCTGGGCGGCTGGCAAATCGGACCTAAAGCATTCAATGCGGCGAGGCGGCTCTCGATGGATATGAACGTTCTGATGGCTGTCGCAGCGATAGGCGCGGCAGGCATCGGCAAATTTGGAGAGGGAGCGGCAGTGGTTGTGTTGTTCTCCTTATCGAATCTGCTTGAACGATACAGCGCCGACCGGGCGAGAAAAGGTATTCGATCTGTGATGGAGTTCAGCCCCGCAAGGGCGACTGTCGTTCGGTCCGGAAAGGAAGTGACCGAAGAGGTCGAGTATGTGGGCGTCGGCGAACGTATCGTCATCCATCCCGGAGAACGAATTCCCCTGGACGGCTTTGTCACGTCGGGCAGCTCCACGGTGAACCAGGCGCCGATCACCGGAGAATCGCAGCCGGTGCAGAAATCGCTCAATGACACCGTCTACGCCGGAAGCCTGAACGAGCGCGGCACGCTGGAGGTCGAAACCACCAGGCCGCACTCCGACACCACGCTCGCGCGCATCATGCACAAAATTGAAGAGGCGCAGTCGGAGCGGGCGCCGATTCAGTCCATCGGCGACCGGTTTGCGAAGCATTACACTCCGGCGGTGATTGCGCTCGCCGTGCTGATAGCCGTGGCGCCTCCGATTCTGCTGCATCAGGACTTCACGATGTGGCTCTACCGGGCGCTCGTGCTGCTTGTCATCGCCTGTCCGTGCGCTCTCGTGATCTCCACGCCATTGAGTGTCATCAGCGGGTTGACGAATGCGGCGAGACACGGCGTCCTCATCAAGGGGGGCCGGTACCTGGAAGCGATGGGGAAAATTCGTGCCGTTGCATTCGATAAGACCGGTACACTTACCGTCGGACTGCCTTCTGTAACCGATGTTGTTCCCCTCGATTCACTCACTCCGGAGCGAATAATCCAGTTAGCGGCAATGCTTGAATCAAAATCCGAACACCCCATAGCGGGCGCGGTGCTGAGGCGGGCTTTCGAGCAGCGCCTTCCGTACGACAATGTCACATTTCAGCATTTCGAATCGATTACCGGAAGGGGTGTCACCGCAATCATTGAGGGGAAAAGGTATTTCATAGGCAATCATGCCTTCGTTGAAGAAAATCGACTTTGCTCGGGCAAAGTTGAGGATATTATTCTGAAACTGGAGCGGGAAGGAAAGACTGTAGTCATTGTAACGACGGAACATGCTCCGATCGGGGTGATCGCGATCGCCGACGACCTGCGAAGTGAAAGCAAGCGCGTTGTCCGCGATCTCAAAGAGGAAGGCGTCGAGCATGTGATTCTAATGACGGGCGACAATCATCAGACCGCACAGACTATCGCAGGACTTGTGGGAATCGATGAAGTGTATTCGAACCTTCTCCCGGAAGACAAAATGAACCGGATCGGGGAATTGAAGGAACGTTACGGGGGTATCGCAATGGTAGGTGATGGAATCAACGATGCGCCCGCGCTCGCGGCTTCGACAGTGGGCATGGCGATGGGCGCTACAGGAACGGACGCGGCTCTTGAGACCGCCGATATAGCGCTGATGTCCGATGACCTGACGAAGCTCGCCTACCTGATGCGGTTGAGTAAAAAGACACTCTCCATCATCAGGCAAAACATGGCTGTCGCTTTGCTTGCGAAGCTGGCGTTCATCGTCATGGGGACCTTTGGAATTGCGTCGCTCTGGCTGGCATTGCTTGCGGACGACGGGGTAACTCTGGTGGTTATCCTGAACGGCCTGCGGCTTTTGCGTTACGGGAAATAGGCGCTGCCGGGATCGGGAGAAAGTATGCCTGCCGTGAGGTTATCACGATTTCGGAAATCAGGCTTCGGTCTTCGAGACGATGTTCCTGATCGTCTGGTGGATCTCGTGCATGTCGACTCGTCCCTTGCGAAGATACGGGATCCCGAACATTTTTAGTTCCGTTATATCCTTCACGTCAAGATCCCTTCCCGTAATCACGATAATAGGAATGCTTTTGTGTTTCGCGCTTTGTTTTATCTCCCGGATAAAATCAAAACCGCTCAGCCGGTTCAGCGCGAGATCCATGATGATCGCGGCCGGCCTCTCCCGGTCGACCCAATGCATAAAGTTCTGTTCCAGCGGAAACAAGGTTCCCTTGAAGCCTTCGTCTTCAACGACGAATTTCATCAATTCAGAAAACCCGGGACTATCTTCTACAATGAGTATGGTCTTTTTCTTCATGAAAAAAAGACATCACAGTTGCTGATGTGGCGAATTTTCTTGTCTATTATGAGGAGAACTACTCTTGAATGGATACGTAGTCTTAACATAGAGAGATTTCCGTTAAAAGTCAACAACGGGTACCCGCTCAGTACGATGATGTTTTTCATTCCAGGAGAGGAAAGCGAACCTGGCTCCGCTATACTCAGTCTCATCCTTCTCATCGGCACGACCGGGTATCTTCACACGACAATTACATCTTACGCGGGCTCTTCAATGACGGGCGTTGACTTTGAGCCGGTTTTTTTGTAAATTTAAGTCGATTTTTTGAACAAATCTCCGCAGGCATTTCTGTCAGAGAGACTCAAAATCAGCTAAAACTCATCAAATCCGGGTAAGAATAAAATGTTTGCCATAGTTGATATAGCGGGACAGCAAATGAAAGTCGGTCCGTCTGAACGACTTCATGTCCCCAAGCTTTCAAAAGAAATTGGCGAGACCTTGACGCTCGATCATGTGCTGCTTCTTGCCGATGAAAAAGACGTGAAAATCGGGAACCCGTATGTGAAAGGCGCGTCTGTGAAGGCCAAAGTGCTGGGCCATGTGAAAGACGACAAGGTTACTGTGTTCAAGAAGAAGCGCCGGAAGGGATATCGGCTTACTCGCGGACATCGCCAACAATACACTGAAATAGAAATTACAGGCATCAGTTAGGAGGACGACGGCATGGCTCACAAAAAAGGTGGTGGAAGTTCAAGGAATGGGCGAGAGAGTAACGCCCAACGACTCGGAGTGAAACGGTTTGGCGGCGAAACGGTGACCGCCGGCAGCATTATCGTTCGCCAGCGCGGTACGCGATTTGCGCCCGGCGTTAACGTCGGAGTCGGCAGCGACGACACGCTCTTTGCTCTCAGCAACGGAACGGTGAAGTTCCAAAAAATCAGCAAGGCGAAGAAGATCGTCAGCATCATCCCTGCGTAAGAGTTCTTCAATTTTTATCCATTGTTCCCCGCTGTGTTAAGACGTCGAATAAGTGCTCGACGAACGCAGCGGGTTTTTTCATTCTCATCATACAACCCAGTCTGTCTCAACGAAAGGACCCATACATGAAAATTACGGTTGCCGGTGCAGGCAATGTGGGTGCAACTGTCGCCCAGCGCATTGTCGACAAGGAATTGGCCAATGAAGTTGTACTGATTGACATCATTGAAGGCCTCCCGCAGGGGAAGGGTCTCGATATGTATGAATCCACGCCGATCGAAGCTTCCGATACGCGCGTCATCGGCACGAACAGCTATGACGACACTGCCGGGTCGGACATCGTCGTCATCACTGCCGGCATCGCCCGGAAACCAGGCATGACACGCGAACAGCTGCAGGAGACCAATGCCTCCATCGTGAAAAGCGTAACGGACGCAGTCGTGGCCAAGTCTCCGCAATCGATACTCATTATCGTTTCGAACCCTCTCGATATCATGACGTATGTTGCGTACAAGGCAAGCGGCTTCGAGCGTCACAGAGTTATGGGCATGGCTGGCATCCTCGACACAGCGCGGTACCGGACGTTTATTTCGATGGAATTAGGCGTGTCGGTCGAGGATATTCAGGCGCTCGTTCTTGGGGGGCACGGGGATTCGATGGTGCCGTTGGTCCGCTACACCACCATTGCAGGAGTCCCATTGGGAGAATTCACCGATCAGGCGACAATCGATAAGCTGGTGAAACGAACCCGTGATGGCGGCATCGAGATAGTCAATTATCTCAAAACAGGCAGCGCATACTATGCGCCATCCGCCGCAGCCGTCGAGATGGTGGAAGCGATCGTCAAGGATAAGAAGCGTATTCTTCCGTGTGCCGCGTACCTGCAGGGGGAATTCGGTCTGAGGGACACCTATATCGGCGTACCCGTAAAGTTGGGGAGAAAAGGGATCGAGAAGATTATCGAGGTTCGGTTAACCGCAGACGAGAAAGCTGCCCTGACGAAATCGGCTGAGGAGGTGAAAGCCAACATCGCTAAGTTAAAACTCTAGTGTGGTGTTTCAGAACTTGTTCAACGTATTCCCGTCGCGGGAGCACGGCGGGCTGGGGAATCATCCCCCCTGCGTCCGCAGCGCTAATTTCATCGTCACGGCCGATCCCTCGGAAAATTTCTCGAAATCCACTTCGTCCATCAACGACTTCATAAGGAAAACGCCGCGTCCGTTCTCGCGCATGAGGTTTTCAACCGCAAGCGGATCGGGGAGCGAGCCCGGATCAACTCCTGCCCCTTCATCCTCCACCCGCAGCTTCAGCTCGGCCCGGCTTAACTCACAGGTGAGGACGACTTTCTTCTTCGGGTCGCGCTTGTTGCCGTGAATGATACCATTGTTGACGGCCTCGGTTGCCGCAACCAGAAGTTTGTTGAACTGAGTCTCGTCCAGCTTCATTCGCTGGTTGATTTTTAACAGAAAGCCTTCAACCCTCCCGACGTTCTTGGGATTACTCGCGAGGACAAGCACGAATTTTACGAGTTCTTTACTGGCCACTCCTGCTTTGCAAGATGTTAAAGTTGTACTCTCAGGAACATTGTCATATTGGTGAAACTGCGCTTCGTCGTCCCCGTCTGCGACTGCTGCTCATACCATCCCTGGATTGAAAACTCTGTTCTACCTGAAACATTCCAGACGATGGACGTGATGGGGCCGCTGCTGCGCAAAAAACTTTCAATGATTCTCTCACTGCCGGCATATCCGAAGCGTAGTTGACTAAAGTAACGAATCCCTGCGGAGAAAAGCAAACTCCGGCTGAGGGCATACCCTACGACTGCGCTGTACGTCCTGTCCTCGAAATAATTCACCGGCCTCTCGGTAAAGGAATCCCATTGTAATTCTCCCCGTTCGTAGATTCTCCACTGGCCGAAAAGGTCGAGACGTAATCTGCGCGTGATGGTCATCGTGGTGGAATCGATGAACCCGAGCTGGCGAAATACAAAGCTGCGAATCGGCGAGGCTGGATACTCGAAATCGTACGCCGTGTAATTCGCGAGCACCTCGAAGATATTTTCCGATCGAATCTCACCCGACAGGTTGTACTCCAGCCGCGGCGAAATCCGGAAAATGCGGTTCCATGTGTTGTCGGCACTCCGTTTCGATGAAATGTAGACACGATGGGTGAGGTTTACGTCGGCCGAAACACGAAGCTGAAGGTGCCGGTTAATCCTGTGGTGCGTCGTGACGTTCGCGATGTACCACAACTCGTCCCGATCGTCGTCGTTGTCAGCGCTCGGGGTGTCGTAGCGGAGAAGACTCGCCGAACCGGAAATCGTTATCGTGTGGGCATTTAAGGGAGTGAAGGTCATTGCAGACGCGAGCGTGGTGCGCCGGGCTTGATTGTTCTTACGCTCTTCGAGTCGCGTGACCGCCGCCAGGCCCGACTGAGAGAGACTGTCATCAGGCTGCACCCGGTGGTTTTCATCCCGTTCCTGAAATGCGAACTGAACGAACCCGTCGAAATACTTCCCCGGATGGTACCCGAGTTGCGCGGCGCCGCCGATCCGCAACTCCCCGATCGTGGTGTTCGGCACAGGTTTGCCCGCCGAATAGCTGCGATATCTTGTCTCCCGGTCGATTTCCCGCGTGAAGAGGTTCCCCTGCAGGGTCAGCAGGAGTTTATCGCCCATGCCGTAATCCAGCGAATCGGCAATCGCGAACGCATCTTCCGACCGTGTTTCAATGTTGTTGCTAACGTTGAATTGTTGACGAGTGACCTCGTCGACCGGGGAGTAAAAATCTCTGCGGTTGCGGGAGTAACTGAACTGAAAACGGTTTCGAGTTCGCTCGAAAAACACCTTCTCGGCGTTGAGGTTGATGTTCCTGCTCTCGAGAATACGCGGCGTCAGCTTATCATACTGGAGCCTTCCGCCGATCTGTGTTCTGTAGCCTTCGTATTCAAGGCTGTCGGAAGAAAGATTAATCAGGTAGGAAACTCCACGATCGCGCTGGTCGCCGGACTTCGACGCACCCGACGGGTCGATCTGATTCTCAAACCGCAGCCCGATGAGCGGTAAGATCGTTACCGTGGTGAACGGGCGATACTCGACTCCTCCGTAGACAGCGTTGTAGGAAACATTGCTGATGCCGATACTCCTGTTGTCGGAGAGAATAAATGATGAAGCCTGAGCCGCCGCTTTCCATTGTTCGCCGAGGCGATACCTTGCTGAAAGATCAAATTGTTGCCGGTCGGTAATGCGGTTGCGGTCCGTGCGGATAATTGTCGATAGGAACTGCTCGGAAAGCGAAAACGAGAGATTCCCCGTGATCGCCCGGTACGATGTTCTGCCGTCCCACTGGTAGGTATCCAGGAATCTGTCGAACGAAATCAGGGCGAGGTTGGGGGAATCCGCCGCCGCCCCACTTGAAAGTCGGTCGGGCTGCTCCTGGCAGTAAATGAGGTGAGGGATCAAACAGAGCGCGCCAAGCGCAGCGACGGTTTTCACCATACGCCCGGGGACTGACCTGCATCGACATTTATTGAGATGCCGTTAATGAAATTTGCAGCCTCGGAAGCGAGGAAGACGACGACGCCGGCAATATCGTCTGCCGTTGCGAGGCGTCCCTGGGGCATGGAAGCGATAAGGGAACGGCGAACCTCTTCCGGAGTTTTCTGAAGCACGAGAGCAAGTTGTTTAAAATTATTTTCGGCGAGCGGCGTGTCCGTGGTCGTGGGGTTCACACTGTTGACGAGGATTCTGTCCTTTTCGAGCTCCCTTGAAACCGACTTCGTGAAGGCGAGGATCGCCGCATCCGTCACGCCCGGCACGAGTGAGTACGGAGAAGGTTCATTCGCGGTCATGCCGGCGATGTTGATGATCTTCCCCCCGCCGGATGTTTTCATATGCGGAATCACCTCGCGCGTCATGCGAATGTAACCGAGGAGTTTCAGCTGAATGTTATACTCCCATTCTTCATCCGTCGTCGTGAGGATGCCGCCGGTATGAGCAGCACCGGCATTGTTCACGAGAATATCGATGCGGTTGAATTTCCTGGCCGCCGCGTCGACAAACCGCCTGATGTCGTTGAGCCGTGTAACATTGGCCTTGACCGCAATGACATCGGCTTTGGCCTGCGCTTGAATCTCATCCGCCGTGAGTTGAAGCTGCTGTTCATCGCGCGCGCAGATCGCGAGCCTGGCGCCCTCTGCCGCCATTGCGAATGCGATTGATTTACCGATGCCTCTGCCCGCGCCGGTGATGAGTACGACTTTCCCCTGAAGGCCTGTATTCACTTAGACCTCAAATTTCTGCCCGCGTTCCGGAATATCCACATTCGGGTTTCCCTGTTGTTTCAACCCTTCCTGCATCATGATCTGGCGTTGATAGTCCCCATGCACGAGAAAAATTTTCTGCAATTGCTTCTTGTCGAATTTTGAGATGTATTTCAGAAGCCCGTTTCCATCGGCGTGGGCGCTGAACGAGTTTCGCACCACGACTTCCGCCTTGCGCTTGTAGACCGTGCCGAAGATTTTTACTTCTTCCTGTTGTTCAACAAGCCTCCTGCCGAGGGTATGCTCCGCCTGATAGCCGACGATGAGTATCATATTTCGTGGGTCTTCGACGTTGTTCGCGAGATGGTGCAGGATGCGCCCGGCCTCACACATGCCTGAAGCAGCGATGATAACACAGGGCTTCTTCAGCTCGTTCAGCTTCTTCGATTCTTCTGAGGAACGGACATAGGTCAGCTGGCTCAATCCGAACGGATCGTGATGGTTGGTGATGTGGCTGTACGTCTCCTCGTCGAAGCATTCGGGATGCCTCTTGAAAATATCGGTGGCATTCACCGCAAGCGGACTATCGACGTAAATCGGAATCCGCGGCAGCTTTCCTTCATCAAACAACTTGTGGAGTGCGAAGACAATGTCTTGCGTTCGTCCGACACTAAACGCGGGTACAATGGTTTTTCCCCCGCGGTCCACCGTCCGGCGTATATCGGAGCAGAGCTGTTCGGATTTTTCATCGGGTGCATCGTGGAGTATGCCTCCATAGGTGCTCTCCGAGATGAGCATTTCAACGTTCCCCGGAAACACCGGGTCACGGACGATAGGCAAATTTGTGGGACCGACGTCGCCCGTGAATCCGAGCGTCTTCGTCGCTCCGTTCTGCCTGATCCTCAACAGCACGGAGGCTGATCCCAGGATGTGCCCCGCATCGGTGAAGCTTGCCGTCGCATTCCCGATCACCCCGAATTCTTTTGAGTATGCGGCCGTGCGAAATAGCTTCATCGTTTCCGCGACGTCTTCCGGTCCATACAGAGGCTCGACATGCGGCTCCCCTTGCTTCGCAAGTTTCCTATTCAGGAACTCGGCGTCTTTCTCCTGGATGTGACCGCTATCGGACAGCATCACCTGGCACAAGTCGCGCGTCGCGGGCGTGGAATAAATCGCCCCCCGGTATCCTTGTTTCACCAGGTTCGGCAGATTTCCGCTGTGGTCGATATGTGCGTGAGAGAGCACCACAACATCGATCGATTTCGGATCGAACGGGAATTCCCTGTTCCTCTGATTCGCTTCGGCACGTTTTCCCTGGAAGAGGCCACAATCAAGCAGCACGGTGTGGCCAGCGATATGAAGCACATGCATGGAGCCGGTGACAGTTCGCGCCGCACCCTGGAATTCTAGTGTCATGAGGTTAGGTATGGTGGTAGTTTGTACGTTAGTATCCAGTATTCAGTAGGAAGTAGGTAGTAGGTAGTAGGTAGTACGTAGTAGGCACCTGGTCAGTTTCCAGTTTCCAGTTTCCGGTTTCGAGGATCAAGTGAGCGCCGCCCCGAAGGGGTCCTTCGGACTGGCGCCATGTCGGAGATGGCGCTGCAAGCGACAGCGCTCCGCGCCACATCGAGAGGTGCATCAATTAAGGTTAATGCTGACATACTGCCTACTGCTTACTACCT
>DASYTP010000024.1:0-4117 GCA_036002145.1 Bacteroidota bacterium
CAGCAAAAGGAAGAATACTCTGGGTCGACGATGAGATTGAGCTTCTCCGTCCTCACATTCTCCTGTTATCGGAAAAAGGATACAGCGTGGAAACCGCGACCAACGGAGAAGATGCCGTCGCAATCGTGAAGGGCCGGTCCTTTGATCTCGTGTTCCTGGATGAAATGATGGCAGGCATGGGAGGCCTGAAAACACTCTCGGCGATCAAAAACATTCGCCCCGAAGTTCCGGTAGTGATGATTACGAAGAACGAAACCGAGGGGCTCATGGAGGAGGCGATCGGCGTGAAGATCAGCGATTACCTTACCAAGCCGGTCAACCCGAGCCAGGTCCTGCTTGCCTGCAAGAAGTTCCTGGAGGGAAAGAAGATCGAGGGCGAGCACGCATCACGCGATTACATCAAGGAATTCAACGAGATAACGTTGAACCTGCAGAGCAATCCCTCGACGCAGGATTGGGTATCGATTTACACGAGACTCGTCGACTGGTCGATGGAAATGGACCGCCATCAGGGCCTCGGACTGAAGCAGACGTTACACGATCAGATCCGTGAGTGCAACGTAGAGTTTTCGAAATTCGTCGAGCGGAACTACCGCAATTGGCTTGAGCAGAAGCAGCGGCCGACGCTATCGGTGGATATCGTTGAGCGGTATTTGATCCCTGAGCTGCAGGGGAATTTCTCGGTCTTTTTCTTTGTCATTGATTGTCTGAGGATGGATCAATGGATGATGATGGAGGAGGTGCTTCGCGAATACTACGACGTGACGCGCGATTACTACTACTCGATTCTTCCGACAGCGACCCCCTATTCACGCAACGCGATCTTCAGCGGCGCGTTTCCGGCAGAGATTGAAATTCGTTTCCCGGAAATCTGGGAGCAATGGGAGGATGACGATAATAGCCGCAACAGGTACGAGCATCAATTTGTGGATAACCTTCTCGAGCGCCGCAAAGTGAAGGTGCAACCCGATTCGCGGTATGTGAAGATCCTGGACGCCGAGTTCGGCCGCGGTATCGAGCAAAATATTCTTACCTACACGAAGAACCGCCTGACTTCGATCGTCGTAAACTTTGTCGATATGCTGGCGCACGGCCGCTCGGATTCCCAACTCCTTAAGGAAATTGCTCCCGATGAGGCGGCCTACCGGTCGCTCACGAAATCGTGGTTCATGCATTCATCGCTGCTCGGTATGTTGCGGACCCTTTCGAAGCAAAAGAACGTGCGCATTATCCTCACGACAGATCACGGCAGCATCCGTAGCCTGCGCGGCACAAAAGTCCTTGGCGATCGCGAGGCATCGACAAATCTCCGATACAAGTATGGACGAAACCTCAAGTGCGACGAGCGCCATGCGATTTTCGTGAAGAACCCGGCCGATTTTCGGTTGCCGAAACGCAGCGTTACGATCAACTACATCATCGCAAAAGAGGATTACTATTTTGTCTACCCAACCGAATACCACAAATACATGGCACAGTATCGTGACAGCTTCCAGCACGGCGGTATCTCAATGGAAGAGATGATTCTCCCCGTCGTGAAGCTCGTCCCCAAACAATAGGCCGGGACACGCGAAGATTATGCAATCATTCGCGACACATACCGAACAAGAAACAACCGCGCTGGGGGTCAAGTTCGCACACGGTCTGAGGGGCGGCGACGTCGTGGCGCTCTTCGGAGACCTCGGCAGCGGGAAGACGCGCTTTATCCAGGGTGCCTGTAAAGGACTCGGCGTGGTCGAGCACGTCACCAGCCCA
Source organism: Bacteroidota bacterium (assembly GCA_036002145.1). GTDB lineage: Bacteria > Bacteroidota > Ignavibacteria > UBA10030 > SZUA-254 > DASYTP01. Next base: position 1,756 of record DASYTP010000024.1, read on the forward strand.
ACCTTCACCATTGTGAACGAATACAACGCCGCAGAATTGAGGGTTTTTCACTTCGATTTCTATCGAATCGAATCCCTGAACGAGATAAGGGACATAGGATTTCAGGAGTATCTCGACGGCGGCGGCATTTGCCTGATCGAGTGGGCTGAGAAGGCAATGGAGTTTCACCCGCCGGAACGCTACGACGTTCACCTGAGCTACGGAGAGAGCGAAAACATGCGGGAAGTGACAATTACGCGTGTTGCCGAGGTCTCCGCATGAAAGTTCTTGCGATCGAAACGGCAACGGTGGTGTGTGGTGCAGCGGTGGTGGAGAACGGCTGCGTCCTGGCAGAGCGATCCGTTGAAGCGAAGCAGGTTCATTCACAAAAAATTATCGAATTGATCGATCACTGTCTCAGCGCATCCGATCTGGAGATTAACGATCTCGATGGCATTGCGGTCTCCATCGGACCGGGATCGTTCACCGGATTACGCATCGGCGTCAGCACCGCCAAAGGGCTCGCGTACGCTACGGGTAAACATGTCGTCGCTGTTCCGACGCTTGAAGCACTGGCCTGGAACGTCGTGCGGAACGCGAAGGTCGAGCGCGGGGAGCTGGTTCTTCCGATGATCGATGCCCGGCGCAGCGAGGTGTACGCTGCCGCTTATCGTTACGCAGAGAACGAGCTTGTTGAGGTGCTGGCTTCTCGCGATATCCTCGTCAACGAACTGTATGCGCTTCTGGACGGCCACGACCGGGTTGTCCTGGCGGGCGATGGGATGGAAAAATTCCGTCAGCATCTCGCTACATCGGATGCTGCTCATGCACGGCAGGTTTTCGTCGTGCCGGGAGAACACTTCAATTGCAGCCCGGCGGCGGTGGGGATCCTCGGTGAGCGGCGGCTCGAATGCGGTCAATTCGCCGATCTCGCATCCCTTGAACCGCTCTATGTAAAGGAATTTCATACAACAATGGTACTACAACCTCCGGTGCAGTTCTGATGGCATGGTTCAGACGATCGAAGGCTTCGATTGTGACCGAGCCACAGCGCAAGGACATCCCCGACGGGATGTGGGCGAAGTGCGAGGGATGCGGCGAAATCATCCACCGCAAGCAGCTTGAGCAGCAACTGTTCACGTGCCTGAAATGCAACTATCATTTTCGCGTAGGGAGCAGCGAGTATCTCCAGCTCCTCCTCGATCCCGATTCCTTCAAAGAGCTGGACCGGAAAATGCGTTCCTCCGATCCGTTGAAGTTCACCGATTCGAAGTCGTACAAAGACCGCATTCGCGACACTATCCGCAAAACCGGACTCAACGATGCCGTGCGGACCGGGACAGGCCGGATCAGCAACATAAAGGTCGTCGTCGCGGCGATGGATTTCGGATTCATCGGCGGGAGCATGGGGGCGGTTGTCGGCGAAAAGGTTGCTCGGGCGATCGACAAGGCGAGAAGGTCCGAATATCCACTGGTCATTGTTTCCTCCAGCGGCGGTGCCCGGATGATGGAGGGAGCGCTTTCCCTCATGCAGCTTGCGAAGGCGAGTGCAAAGCTAGCTCAGCTCTCGGACGTGGGAGTGCCGTATATTTCCGTGATGACCGATCCGACCACCGGCGGTGTCACCGCAAGCTATGCAATGCTCGGCGACGTCAACCTGGCTGAACCCGGAGCATTGATCGGCTTCGCAGGTCCAAGGGTGATCAAGCAGACGATAGGGAAGGATTTGCCCGAGGGTTTCCAGCGGTCGGAGTTTCAGCTCGAACATGGCTTCGTCGACGCCGTGGTCCATCGCAAAGAGATGAAAGAGACGATCACGAAGCTGTTGAAGTATATGTGGGAATAATAACGAGAACTGTTGATTCTTTACGAATTGACCGTATACCGACAGGTCCTTGCCATCGTTCACCCGAAGTCTGACACGTATGAACGTTGTTTAAAAACAATACATGAATTACGATCCGTGAAGGGCGCTCAAATATACGACCTCTTTCTTGCTCAAACTGCAATCGATAATAATGTTGATGCGTTACTCACGTTTAGCGTGAAGCATTTTAGAAGATTCAAACTTCCCATAAAGATATTGGATGCGAAACAATATTAGAGCATAATCCTCCCGGGTGCAAATGGATAAAAGAGACGATCACGAAGTTGTTGAAGTATATGCTGGATGCACAGAAATTGAATGCTTTTTGACGTATTCTTAAAAACCTAACCTCTCCAGAGGGCTTGATGACTAAAGAGAGGATTGCAATCTTATTCGCGTTTTCGTTTCTCCTTTTCGTATCAGCCTTCTCACAAGCTTTAGACCTTACAGTTCCCTCCGAAAGTTTTTCACCTTCTTCGCTTAATGCAGGTTCTCTTCTAACAATTAATGCAACCG
>DASYTP010000025.1:0-3290 GCA_036002145.1 Bacteroidota bacterium
ATTTCACTTTTTCGACTCCCCTGAATCCTCCTGATTCCGTGATCGTCTATGGCTTCGGCAACAAGGGAAAAGAGCAAAAAATCCCGAAGTACTACTGGACGCGGAATAATATCATGGTAGGGGTGAAGAAGAAAACGGTTGTCTTTGTCCGGAATGTCCCGAAGCTCCCGATGCCGAACAGGGTCAATGCATTATTCGAGAGTTTCGAACAGGGTGGCTATACATCGACAGGCGGCTTGCCAGTCGGTATAGCCCGTGCAGATAGCCCGAAGGTCTACGGCTGGCTTGTGGCGCCGAAATATTCTGATGTTCTGAAGACATTACGGGATAAGACCGGCCTCCATACTGGAACGCCGAGAAATTTCGATGTGTTCGTGACCAGCAAACCCGTTCTCAAGCAACTGAAATCGCTGCCACCGGCGAAGCACAATAACGTGCTCCTTGCAGACCTCGTTGCGCTGAAGCTGAATATCGTTGCGAGCCAGCTGGCAAAGATTCCCGTTGGCTTCGGCGAGCTCATCTATGATGACGGTACGACAAATCCGTTCAATGGATTGATGGTCAAGGACATCGGTGTCATTGCGGATTCGATGATGAGCGCGAGGAGTTACACGGCGTTGTTCCCGAGCACGTCGACGTATGGCGCGGTGTATGGATACGGGAATCTCGATTCGACGCTGAAGCGAATTAACGGCGCGTTCGAGGGAACTCTTGACACGATCGACTTCACGGACAAACTTCACTTCAGAGGGACAAGGCAACTGATCGAGGTTCCGTACCTCCGCGCCAACCCGAGTGTCATGCCTTCGGTCATGATCTCTGACCGCATTGTTATTCAGGTGCCGACTTCCTATCTGCTCTATCAGAATTATCCTAACCCTTTCAACCCGACAACGACGATACAATTCGACTTGCCCGAGGACGCGTTTGTGACACTGAAGGTGTACAACATGCTCGGGCAAGAAGTTGCAGCGCTCTTCGATCGGGAGGAAATGGATGAGGGTTCGCAGGAAATTGAATTCGATGCCGGACGACTCGCTTCAGGAGTGTACTTTTACCGTATCACGGCAGAACCACTCGCCCTTGACGATGAAGCCGCCGGCTCAACGTTCGTGAATGTAAAGAAAATGATTCTCGTGAAGTAACGCGGTTGTATCGATCAATGAAAAGCCGATCCATATCAGCTGGATCGGCTTTTTCTTCATGGTATCCTCGACCGTGAAATCTACGTCCTGATTTGTTTCCACCAATTCGCGACGACCTCCTCGACATTCGTCAGCTCTTCGCGCTTCTGCCACTTCTCGAAAAACTTAATGTCGGCGCTCGCGGGGAAAGGATGTGGCATATCGATCATCACCCGGGTCGGGATTGCCGCTGCGTCGCCGATGATGAACGCCTCGCCTTGCTGCAGGGTCGGCAGGATATCGATAAGATTTGAAAGAGTATCGGGAACGAGTTTTCTTACATATGCCTGATCGTTCGGGTTTAGCAGACGCATCGCAATAAAATTATTGCATTGTGCTGTGATTGTTTCCGATATCTCCGCCGGCCGCTGGCTGACGATCATCGAGCTGACTCCGTACTTTCTCCCTTCCTTCGCGATTCGTTCAACGGTCTGCCGTGCGGCCTTACTCCTGCTTGTCATGGAGAGGTACATGTGCGCTTCCTCAAAAACGATGAGGATCGGGAAATCCTGCCGTGATCGATTCCACAGGTTGAAATCGAAAATAATTCTGCCCAGGAGAGAAACCAGGACGGTGATCACATCGAAGGGCACGCGGCTCAGGTCGAGAACAGTGATGCGTTTGCCGGAATCGATTCCGAAGATCCTTGTCAGCAGCTGGACCAGAGTGTCGGAGGAGCGGTAGGTCTTGGGCCTGAACATGAATTCGTAGCGTTTATCGGTCAGCTTGCTCTCCAATCGAATCAAGAAACGTGTGAATTGTCCGTAGAACGGCCCTTCTTTTCCGCCGAGAGTTCGTTCAGTGTCGAGGCTCTTCATCCGGGCACTCACATCCAGGAAATCAAAGTATAACGGCGTGTCGATGGTGAGGTAATCCTTGAGCGCGAGATTCTTGCCGCGCTTCGCGTCGAGGACCGCTTCCTTCATGACCATCATCTGGTTATTGGCCGACGCTTCGTTTTCATCCACGAATGTCTCACAGAGCTCCTCGAAGTTCATGAGCCAATATGGAAGTTCCAGTTCGGTAATCTTGATAATGTTGCCCGTCTCCCGGAACGCCGGCTCATATTCGCCATGGAGGTCGAGGAGGATCACGTGCGTATTTTCGAGCTTATCCACCTTTTGAAGAATAGATGCCGTCGTGCAGGATTTGCCGGACCCGGTCGATCCGAAGCAGGCAATGTGTTTCGCGAAGAATTTATTCGGATTGAGATACAGGCGCTCGTTGGCGAGCAACGAAATCTCACCGATCGAAAAATCGTGCTCACGGAACTGCGAAAAGATCATCCTCAAGTCCGTCGAATCGGCGGCATACACCGATCCATCCAGTGCCGGAGATGACGTGACCCCGCGCTCGAATTTCCCCTCACGGAGGACGCCGATGAGCTGCACGTCCATCACCTGCCGGGTTACCTGGTTCGTCTGAAGCTGATGATTCGGAACATTGATGTCCATGTTTCGAACGGAAGTCACCGACCCGATCACGGAGAGTGTGCCGTCGGGCATGATGACGTAGGAGCCCAGCTTCCCGACACGGTTCATGGAGGATTGGGTACTCTTATCCTGCAATATCCCCTCGCGGAGCACCACCGAGATCCCGTTGCTTGTGACGCTGTAAATACTTCCAATGTATCTTGGTTGTTCCATGGTGTATGTTCCTTTTATGGCAGATTACCCTACACGCTTGATGGTGACAATTGTTTTGTCGTCCGATTGCGTGCCCATGCTGTTGAATTGTTGCACGTCCTGGAGAAGAAGTTGCGTAATTTCCTTGGCGGTCTGTTGTTCGGAGTTTTTTAAGTGTTGTACAATACGGTCTTCACCGTAGAACTCTCCGTGTTCGTTCGTCGTTTCTGAGACGCCGTCTGTATAGAGCAACAATGTATCTCCCGCGATCATGTGAAAATTCTCCGTCTTGAACACGACGTTCAGAAACGGCCCAAGCATCTGGGCGGTTGCCTCGACAAACTCCGTCGTCCGGCTCTCTGCCCTGTAGAGGATCGGATTATTGTGCCCACAGTTGGCGTAAAGGACTAACCCATTCCTGTCATCGGTCAGTTCGGCATAAAAGAGCGATACGAAATGTTCTTCGGAAAATGTCTTATTG
>DASYTP010000026.1:0-3329 GCA_036002145.1 Bacteroidota bacterium
TCGCCGATTCTGAGCTGGGACAAGCTGACTCCCTTCCCACGCTCATGAAAGAGGCCAATGAGCTAACGGCGATCTTTACTTCCTCGGGAAAAACTGCGCGATGGAAGAAGTAAGAGCGGAAAATAATTTGCGACCTCTTGATGAAGCCTTAACGTCAGTCGATCAATGGCGCGGCCACAATCCGCAATCCACAATCCGCATTCCGAAATCGCCTTGATCCTTGCAGAGACACAGATTCGCGTTCGCTACGCCGACACCGATCAGATGAAGATGGTGTACTATGCGAAGTACTTCGAATATTTCGAGCAGGGACGGTCGGATTTGCTGCGCAAAATCGGGTTGCCATATCCTGAGATTGAGCGTCTGGGGTATTACCTCCCCGTCGTCGAAGCACACGCGAGTTACAAAAAGCCGGCACGCTATGATGAATTGTTGAGGGTGAAAATCATGGTCAGGGAAATTCCCCTTGCGCGCGTCCGCATCGAATACGAGGTGCGCAACGAGGATTCTCAGGAGCTTATCGCCGAAGGCCATACGCTGCACAGCTTCGTCAATGCCTCGACGGGCAAGCCGACCCGCGCTCCCGAAATATTCATGGAAAAATTTGCCACAGCATTTCAAAAAAAATGATCAGCCCCGAGCTCCTTAACATACTCTGTTGTCCCAAATGTCACGGCGACCTCGCGTACGATCAGACGCAGAACACCCTCACGTGCAAATCCTGCAGCCGCGTGTACCCGATCCAGAACGACATCCCCATCATGCTGATCGATAATCAGCCATCTCAGCCGTCCACGGATGATCGACCCTCTTAACGACAGTAGAATCAGTCGTATCCTTGAAGAGGCGCTTCTTGAAGATGTAGGGATGGGAGATGTTACGACCGAAGGCATTCTTTTGCCCGATGCAATCGGCCGGGGCGACATTATTGCGAAAGAGCCGGGCCTCATCGCAGGACTTGACGTCGTCCATACCCTTTTTCAAATCGTCGATCGGGAACTCCTGTTTACTCAATATATGAATGATGGATCGGCAGTCGCGCGGTCGGCGAGAGTCGCCTCAGTCGAAGGGAACCTCGTGAGCATACTGAAATGCGAACGAACAGCGCTCAACATATTGCAGCGGATGAGCGGCATTGCGACCCTCACGCGCAAATTTGTGGATGCCGTGAACGGGACGCGTGCAAAGATCACCGATACGCGGAAGACCGCGCCGGGGCTGCGCATCCTCGATAAACTTGCGGTAAAGATCGGGGGAGGCGTGAATCATCGCTTCGGACTGGACGATATGGTTCTCATCAAGGACAATCATGTTGCTGCGGCCGGAAGCATCGATGCGGCGATCGACAGGTGTCTGGCGTTTCTCTCGGCGAAGAAGTATCAGTTGAGGATCGAAGTTGAGGCGACGAGCGTTGAAGAGGTCGGAATGGTGCTTCGTCATACGGGCGTTCACAGGATCATGCTCGATAATTTCTCCACCGATGAGATGAGGCGCGCCGTCGAGCTGATCGGTCATTCGGTCGAAGTCGAGGCGTCGGGCAATGTTTCACTTCAAAGCGTGCGTGCCATAGCAGAGACGGGGGTCGATTTCATCTCCGTGGGAGCGTTGACGCACTCGCCCAGAGCACTCGACATCTCGCTGGATCTGGCGCCCCCATCTTCGCAACGTCCCTGAATGCGGGAACAACTCCGACGTCTCGGGACCGACACTGCGACCTACGGGATCAGTACGATTGTCGGTCGCTTCCTGAATTTTCTACTGGTCCCACTCTATACGAATATCCTGCTTCCCGCGGAGCTGGGGATCGTCACTTATGTCTACTCGATCATTGCGTTCGCGAACGTGCTTTATTCGTACGGGATGGAGTCGGCATATTTCAAGTATTCCACCTCGAAAGAGTTAGGCTCACCGAAGCAGAATTTCAGTGTGCCGTTCATCTCCTTGTTTTCCACGTCGATACTTTTTTCCTGCATTATTCTCGCACTCCACCGCCCGATCGCGGGAGCATTGAATCTCGATCCGGGTTACCATTCAGTCATCCTGTATGCAGCCGGCATTATGGCATTCGATGCACTGGCGATTATTCCGTTTGCCTCGCTCCGGCTAGAACGAAAGGCAAAACTTTTCGCCGCGATCAAAGTCCTGAATATTCTTCTCAACGTCGCGCTGAACATTGTTCTGCTGGTGGTATTGAAGATGGGGGTTGTCGGTGTGTTTATCAGCGGACTGGCTGCTTCCGGGTTCACACTGATCTTGTTACTACCGACGGTGTTCCGTCACCTCTCGCGCGAAGCGCACATGCCGCTCCTGAAGGCGCTGCTGAAGTTTGCCCTGCCGTACGTTCCTGCCGGGCTTGCCACGCAGGCAATCCAGGTGATCGACCGGCCGATCATGCGCTCGCTGACGAACGACGCGACGGTGGGGATCTACCAGGCGAATTACCGGCTGGGCATTTTCATGATGCTCATCGTCCAGATGTTCGACTTCGCCTGGAGGCCGTTTTACTTCTCGATCGCAGGCGATTCGAATGCAAAACAGATCTTTGCGCGGGTGCTCACGTATCTTGTTCTTCTGATGTCGGGGATATTTCTTGTTCTCACGCTGTTCATCGGAGACGCGGTAAAGATCAGCATTCTTGGTCATCATCTCATTCATCCCGCCTATTGGGGTGGGCTGTCGATAGTGCCGATCGTCTTGCTCGCGTATCTTTTTCTCGGCGTCTCGAATAACTTTTCTGCCGGCATTTACATCGAGAAGAAGACGAAATACTTGCCGATGATCACGTTCGTTGGCGCGATCGTCAATGTCGCCGCAAATTACCTGCTGATTCCATCTCTCGGCATCGTGGGAGCCGCGTGGGCTACGTTGTTTGCCTATCTGGTGATGGCAATCGCGCTGTATCTCACGGCTCAGCGCGTCTATCCAGTGGCATATGAATTCGGCCGACTGATGAAGATCGGTGCAGCCGTAGCCGCCGTCATGGTATTGTATGCAGCGATTCCGACAGACTCGATGAGTATCTATGCCGCCGCCGCTCTCAAGTCCGCACTCATAGTTCTTTTCCTTGCATTGATGTATGTGATGAAGTTTTTTGCGGGAAGCGAGCTTTCTGCCCTGAGATCGCTTTTCGTGAAGATGAAGCCGGCACGGACGAAAGCTGATGACACGGGAGAGCAATTGCCCCTGGAATGAGTCAGGTTCAAAGACCTGATGGTTGTCTCGCAAACCGCAGTGCACTACTTTGAATGCGACACGTTACGAACATGAGAGCGCATGAACATCCCACCTTCAAGAAACCAAGGGGCTTGAATGTTATCCTAATTCCCTCT
>DASYTP010000027.1:0-3789 GCA_036002145.1 Bacteroidota bacterium
GTATTTTCTCTCCGACGAGCAGAATACGAAATGGACGCTGAATCTCCTGATGAAGATCGGCGGGGGAAACATTGAGGCGGGCCCGACCTCCGGCATTCACTGGCACATGAATATCGCTCATGAAGTGACGTACAAGGCTCTCGACCGGGAGCGGCAGGTCATTCCCTGGGTGAGATCGCGTACTCCCGACGGTAGAGAGACGATCTACAGGAGCACCGAGATCAGCCTCAGTGAAGATTCGTTACGAGATGCGTTCACCAGGCGCATGGACTGTCTTGATTGCCACAACCGGCCGTCGCATAACTACCATCCGCCCGCCCGTTCGGTCAATCACGTCATGGCGCTCGGATGGATCGATCCCGCGAATCTTCCGAACGTGAAGAGCATCGCAGTCAAAGCTCTCGAGGAACCGTACACGACAAAGCAGGGTGGACTCGATAGTATCAGGCTTGCCATTGACGGGTTTTACCGGCAGAACTATCCCGCCGTTTATGCGGGACAGAAGGCGAAGATCGACAGTGCCGCAGAACAGGTACAGAAGATCTACGGCCGAAATTACTTTCCCGAAATGCGTGTATCCTGGAGGAAGTTTCCCGACAACCTCGGTCACCTGTATTACAAGGGATGCTTCCGATGCCATGACGGTAAACACATGAACGAGGAAGGAAAGGTTCTTTCCCGGGATTGCAATACGTGTCACACGATCCTCGCCCAGCAGTTTGAAAAAGATTCGTTGCGCATCTCCCTCGGTGGGATCGAGTATCGTCATCCGGTCGATATCGGCGATGCCTGGAAAGAGATGAATTGCAGCGATTGTCATAATAGTAAACAGGAATAATGAAAGTTATGGATGATCCTTCACAAGGCATGCCCCGAGAAAGCAAGCGCGACTTCCTGAAGTTCATTTTATCGGGCGGGCTGGCTGCGCTGGCAGGCTCGATCCTGTATCCGATCCTCGCCTACATGAAGCCCCCAAAACAAGGAGAGGTCGAAGTCTCGAGCGTGAAAGCAGGGAAACTGAGCGAGATTGAACGAGATTCCGGAAAGATCATCAAGTTCGGGACTAAACCGGTTATTCTCGTTCGATCTGCAAAAGATGAGCTTCGAGCTTTTTCAGCAACCTGCACTCATCTCGATTGCACGGTACAGTACCGCAAAGATTTTGGACTCATCTGGTGTGCGTGTCACAACGGTAAATATGACCTCAACGGTCGCAATGTCTCAGGTCCACCTCCACGCCCCCTCACGGAATACAAAGTCATCGCGCAGGGTGAAGACATTCTCATTTCGAAAATCGCATGAAGATCAATTGGAAAAAAATATACTCGTGGGTTGATGAGCGAGTGCACCTTGAGGATCTTGTTCAATTCATGGGCAAGAAGTATGTGCCTGTGCACCGGCACTCGATCTGGTATTATTTTGGCGGTGTATCGCTTTTTCTCTTCATCATTCAGGTTGTTACCGGTATTCTCCTGCTCCTGTATTATAAGAGTGGTGAAGAGCTGGCGTTTGAGAGTGTGCAATTTCTGATGGCGAAGGTTCAGTTTGGCTGGCTCATCCGATCGATCCATTCGTGGGCAGCGAATCTCTTCATTCTTGCGGCGATCTTTCACATGTTCAGTGTGTACTTCGAGAAGGCGTATCGCAAGCCACGGGAGATTACGTGGCTGACAGGCATGTTGATGTTATTCTTAGGGCTTGCTTTCGGATTCAGCGGCTACCTGTTGCCGTGGAATGAGCTGGCATATTTTGCGACAAAGGTGGGAACCGACATCGCAGGTGTTGTTCCGTTCGCCGGCAAGTCGATCATGGAATTCCTGCGCGGCGGCGAGGATGTCACAGGCGCGACGCTCTCACGCTTCTTCGGTTTTCACGTTGCAGTGTTCCCCGGAATTTTTACTCTCCTGCTCGGTATCCATCTGATTCTCGTCCAGAGACAGGGTATGAGCGAGCCGCCCGGCTTTCATGAAATTCCCGGCTCAGAACCGAAAACAATGCCATTCTTCCCAAACTTTCTCTTGCGTGATCTACTCCTTTGGCTCATCGTCCTCAATCTGCTTGCGATCCTTGCGGTCTTCTTCCCGTGGGAGCTGGGCAAGAAAGCCGACCCGTTCGCTCCCGCACCTGCAGGGATCAAGCCGGAGTGGTACTTCCTTTTCACGTTTCAAACGTTAAAGTACATTCCGGCTCAATTGTGGATTATTGATGGTGAAGTTCTCGGCATCATGACTTTTGGAGTTGCAGGATTGTTTTGGGTGCTGGTTCCCTTCTGGGATCGAAAGAGCTCCCGCGGCGAAAAGAATCGGTTTATCACGTATCTGGGGTTGTTTGTAGTTATGTATATTATCATCCTAACCATACTGGGGTGGAGAACGTGAAAAATCTCATCGTACTCTTGTTCAGTCTTTCGCTTCCTCTTGCAGGGTTAGCGCAATCACGCACGGACCAGTGTTTGACTTGTCACGAGACATTAGGGGACAAGCCATCTGAAGTGTTCAAACATGATATCCACTTCCAGAAAGGCATAACCTGCGCCGGGTGTCATGGTGGCGATCCTTTGGCGGAGGAAATGGAACAAGGAATGGCGGCCGAGAAGGGATTCTTCGGTGTGCCCAAAGGTGACAGTATCTCACAGGCGTGCGCGCAATGTCATTCGAACGCACCGGTAATGGTGAAAGAGTACAATTCCATCCTGCCGAGGAATCAAGCGGAAGCCCTGGCAACAAGTGTGCACGGAAAACTGGCAACGTCCGGCAAACAACGTATCGCCCAGTGCATCACTTGTCACGGTGCTCACGGCATAGTCTCCGTCAGCGATCCTGCATCCCCCGTCTATCCGCTGAACGTGACGAAGACTTGCACGAAATGTCATGCCGATGCTGCCTTCATGCGGGCATACAACCCGGCGCTGCCGGTAGACCAGCTTGAAAAATATCACACGAGCGTGCACGGCATGAAGAACGCACAGGGCGACGCAAAGGCTGCGGCCTGTGCGAGCTGCCACGGGAGTCACGATATTCGACCTGCAGCTGACGTTAAGTCGAGAGTATACGCGTCAAATCTCCCGACCACATGCGGAACGTGTCACTCTAATGCCAAATACATGAAGGGGTACGGAATCCCGACGGATCAGGTAAAGAAGTTCGCAAGCAGTGTCCACGGGAAGGCGCTTCTTGAAAAGCATGATCTTGCAGCGCCTGCGTGCAACGACTGCCATGGAAATCATGGTGCTTCTCCGCCGGGAGTCGAGTCGGTTTCGAAGGTGTGCGGTTCCTGTCATGCCTTAAATGCCGATCTTTTCTCTTCCAGCCCGCATAAGAAAGCGTTCGATAGCAGAAGGTTGCCGGAATGTGAGACGTGCCATGGCTACCACGAGATTGTTGCGGCGACAGACGAGCTTCTCGGAGTATCCCCGGATGCTGTATGCAGCCGATGTCATCATGAGAATCAGAACCCCAAAGGGTATCAGGTGGCGAAAGCCATGCGTCAACTCACCGATAGCTTGGAGCTATCAGAAGCATATGCCGATTCGCTGGTAGCCGATGCCGAGCAAAAAGGAATGGAGGTTTCTGAATTGAGATTCAAGTTGAGAGATGCGCGACAGGCGCGACTGGAATCACGAACGATGGTGCACGCCTTTAACCGGGAAAAATTTCAGGAAGTGGTCGCAAAGGGTCTTGCTGTCACCTCCTCGGTCGCTGTTGAGGGGCGACAGGCTGTCGACGAGTACTTCTTCCGCAGGTGGGGTTTGGGCATCGCCACACTCATTATTACGATTGTTTCCATTTC
>DASYTP010000028.1:0-3701 GCA_036002145.1 Bacteroidota bacterium
TAACCTCAAACGTTTTGATCCGGTCGACGAAGCATAGCGGCAGGCAGGAGAACTTTTTCTACTTCGATCCCAGGATGGAAGTGAAACCGGAGATGTTCCAGGAGTCGGGCATCCCGCTGGCGGTGACCGTCGAGGGAGCCTTCGTAAGCGCATTTGCCAACAAACCGGTGACTCTCGATTCCACCGTCACTGCACCCCTCGACACGACCAACAAACAGGTTTCGGGTAAGCTTTCGAAAATTGCGGTCATCGGCGACGGCGACTTCATGCAGGATCAGCTCTCCGGCGGCAACAGGGATAACTTCCTGCTGGCGAGCAACATCGTCGATTATCTGGCCGACGATATCGGACTTGCCTCGATACGATCCCGCGACAGCGATGTAAAGCCGCTCGAAGAAGTGAGTGAAGGGACGCGTGCGTGGGTGAAAGGTCTCAATCTCGCCGTGCCGCCGCTCCTGGTGGTCGTCGCGGGAGTTGTGCGCTGGCGCTGGCGTGCTTCGAGACGCAAACGACTTGAGATGCGATCACTGTAGAATCATTTGGCTGAGAACCCGTCATGAATCGTTCTACTTGGCTGCTGATCGGCCTGCTGTTTGTCGTTGGGGCAATTATTTTCATTCTGAACCGTTCGGGTGACGAAGAACGTGTCACCAGCGACAAAGCACCCGAGGTAACGATTAGTATTGACTCGGCCTCCGTCGTCAAACTCGAAATACAACATCCCCCCAGGTCGATCACGCTTGAAAATGTCGGCGGAAAATGGACGATCACTTCACCGGCGCGCTATCAAGCCGATCCCGCCGCGGTAACCCGCCTGATCAGCGGATTCTCGAAATTCAAGGTCGGCAGTCTGGTCTCGTCAAATCCTGAGAAACAACGCCTGTTCCAGGTTGATAGCAGCGGTACGCAGGTGCTCGTCACCGAACGCTCCGGGAAATCGACGGGCCTCGTACTCGGGAAAACGGGCCCATCGTTTTCCGATGTGTATTTCCGGCTTCCGGCATCCAACGACGTCTATCTCGGAGAAGGCATCGACTCGTGGAGCATCAACAAGGAGTTGAAAGAATGGCGGGACAAGACGATACTCGCGCAACCCTCGGAAGCGATTCAAGACCTTTCCTTTTCATCCGGCGGCAAGCAGTATGATTTTCACCGGGACAGTACCACGTGGGTATCCGGCGGCAAGACCATCGAGACAGCGGAGATTAATCCGCTCCTCAGCACGCTCTCAAATTTGCGGGCTGATGATTTCATCGACACGTCCGTAAATTTTTCATCTCTCCCCGTTACCATTGATGTGCACGCGACAGAGAATGTCACACTCAACCTTTATCCTTCGACACCGGACTCTTCAAAATACATCGTGAAAAGCTCGACGGGTTCCCAGTTGTATGTCATCAGCAAATACACGGCCCAGCAACTCTTGAAGCCGATCACGCAGGGCGCTCCAGCCAAGACTTCAATCGCAGCAGTGCCTCCTCCAACCTCGAGTGAAATCGGGGAAAAAACGCCGGAAGTAAAAAAGATGCCGAAGCAGGTCACCGAGACGGAAACTGCCTCGAAGCGGCCTCCGGACAAGAAGGCGACAGAACTCGTTGAATCTCTGAAGAAAGAGGAGACCACCTCGCCACCGGCGCCCACCGGAGGTAAGACTCGCACGGCTGAATCCACACAATCGCCGTCATCCACGTCTTCGCGAGGCAAAGCGTCTAATACAACTCCGACTTCTCCCGAGGACGAAGGAGAACTCACCGTATATACCGTCAAAAAGGGGGATACGATGCAGTCAGTTGCAAAAAAGTACAGCGTAACGGTGGATCAAATCTTGAAGTGGAACCTGTTGAAATCCATTGCGGTGAAGCCGGGCCAGGAGCTCTATATCTATGAGAGAAAGTAAACTGCGCGGGTATTGAGGAACTATTTCCAGTGCAGGCTCTGTTACGAAATGTGCGCAGTCAGTGCACTTCGCGTCGCGCGTAAACTACACAACATAAGGAGAAACTCATGAAGTACATCACTGTAATTCTCTTGGCACTCGGTATTGTGTTCGCAACAGGGGGATTGGTTGCACAGGATAAACCTGCTGGAGCACCGGTCCCTGCAAAAGACATCAAGTCGAAGATGGAAAAAGCCGCAAAGGAAATGACGATCAGCGGCGAAGTAGTCGATGTTTCCTGTTATCTCGCCCATGGCCCCAAGGGCATGGGAAATGATCACAAATCCTGCGCAGAAGCATGCGCCAAAAATGGAAGTCCGTTGGGCATCCTGGACAAGACCGGGAAGCTCTACGTTTCCGTCTTGCCGGATGATCACAGCACGGGACCTAATGCAAAGCTCATTGACCACGTCGCTCACCAGGTCAACGTGACGGGAATCGTTCGATCCAAGGGGGGAGTAAACGGCATCATGATTACAAAAGTCGAGATGCCCGCAGCCGAGAAGCAGGAATAGCGGACACTCCGGGAACAATCCTTTTCGTTCAACCTCGAGCCTCGTTCAGAAGATGAACGGGGCTTTTTATTTTTGAGGGTTTAGTCGCGGGGAAAGCGGGAGGTTTTCCAATTGTGTGCCGCAATGAGACTATCGACCGTCGGGTGGGGCGTCATGTACAGGACGATCAACTTCTCGGAGGCTGTGAGGGGCAGTTCAATGAGCTTGAATTCCGGGAGGTTTGAAAGAATTCCGGCCGGAGGCATCGGAAAATCGGTGACGAAAGCGGCACGTGGAAGCACGAGCGGATGCGAGATCAGGAGGTGCACGTTCCGCGATAACAGGTACCCGAGCGACGCTATTTTTTGATGGCCCGGAAAACTGGTAAACTCGTACCCGCTGTCGGCAACCCACGAATCGTTCACGCCGAGCATGTCCACCGAACGAAGATGGGAATAATAGGGTATCGCTCCGGCGGCTGTTGTGGCAATCGTGACGCCGGAACCTTGGTTAAACAATTCTCCGAGGCGTTTCCCTATCCCGATCCAGTTCTCGTATGGGTGCGTTAAATGTCCGTTCAACATTGCGATCGGTTCGATGTGGATCCGGGGGTCGTATGCGAAGACATTCGCGTGGTAGACCGAGGCGATGATCGGAATGACCATGAAGGCGGTGTGCAAGAAGGCGCTTCTCAAGACCTCCATCGATGCCCAGGTGAACAAAATGAACAGGAACGGCAGCAGGGGGGCCATGAAACGAAATTCCATAAAATCGCCTCCCACAAGAACTATGTAAGTCGTCCAGAGAAGCAACGCGATCATCATCAGCACGATTTCTGCTGTTTGGCGCGCCTGCTTTATGAAGGGGATTACGGCAACGATGATGGGAAAAAAGAGATAGGAAGCGAAAAATGTCAGAAGGTAGGTAGTCCCGTTGTGGAAGGATCCTTTCCCGCCCGCCTTAAGATAAAAGGAATTTGGAAGCAGATTCCCGTACAACGAATGTTTCCAAAAAAACCAGCTGACGATAATGAACGCCGCGGGAAGAATCAAGAAGGCCATTCCCGTGGTGCGTTGTTTTCTCGGGGTGGATGTTCTTGAAATGGCAATAACCGCGTACGCCGTGAACGGAGCCAGCAGAACGACAGAGTCCAGCCGTGTGAGAATGGCGCCCGCGATCAGGAACGAGAGCAGGAATAGTCTTGTCGGTGTCCATATCGTGGAAATGCCGTTGAGACAAAGAAAGATAATGATCGTGCAAAGAGAAATCTG
>DASYTP010000029.1:0-5971 GCA_036002145.1 Bacteroidota bacterium
CGCGATGGATCACCCTAGCCGCGTTGAGCGCATCGTACAGTTGGGTCCCGTGCCGCTCAAGTTCGGAACCGAATACCCCAAAGAATTCGTGAACAACGATAAGCTCGAAGACATCGGCGCGAGCCCTGCGCAAGTGGTGACCGTGCAAAAGATGATAGATGAGGGGTATTTCAAGAGTAATCCGAAGGACTATTGCGAACTGGAATGGCAGGTCACGCGGTTTGGCCTGGTTGGCAATCCGGCAAATGTAGATAAGCTCGGCAAAGGCTGGTGCGACATGCCGAACGAATGGCCGGCCAATCTGCAAAAACATTTCGAATACTCTTTTGTGTCCGTTCAGAAACTCGATGTCCCTCTCGAGAAGGTGGCGCGACTCAAGATTCCCGTGCTGACAATTCATGGGACGAAAGATCGGAATGCGCGCCGTCAACGCCGGAGATGCTGAGAGGTACGTGAGCCTCTACTCACAGGACGCTGTGATGACGATCTCCGGCAGCGGTGTGCTGAAAGGACGCGCCGCGATCGAAGCGCACGAGGCCGACCTACTCCGACAGTTTCCCGGTGCCCGGCTCGGGCTCCGCGACATTTGGCAGAATGGCTCTCTGGCTGTCGTCCACTACGCCGTTAACGGCCGGACACCCAGCGGCCAGGCCATGGGCCATGAAGGCCTCCTCTTTTTCCGTTTTCACACATCGGGCCTTATCATAGAGGAGCGCCGCTACAATGATAGTATGACACCCATGGCTCAACTGGGCATGCTCGGGTCTGTTCCCGCGCGCTCTTTGTCGACACTACCAATCGAGCTGAATGCGCACACGGCTAACGGCTCGCCTCATGAGCGCGCCAATGTTGCACTGGTCAGGGCCAGCTTTGCGGCCCTGGACGCGAAGAATGATACGGCGTTTCTGGCGAACATCGCTGAAGACGCGGTGATCGACGAGATGATTGAATTGGAGCCGTCAGCCGGCAAGCAAAACGTCGAAGCCTGGTTCCAGCGATGGACTACCGCAATCCCGGACGCAAGAACCGAGATCACCACGATTCTCGGCGTGCGCGACTTCGTTCTTGTGGAGTGCATCGTGCGTGGAACATTGAAAGCCCCGCTCGGCCGTGTCATGGCGTCCGATAAACCGTTTTCGGTTCATCGCGCAGCCATCGTTCAGATCAAAGACAGGAAGCTCACCCGTCTCACGGGATTCATGAATGGGAAAGAACTCGCTGAAGCCGTTGGCCAATGGCCCCCCGCAGATCACTGACGTGACGGTATAGTAGCCACCGATCCCTGCGACAACGTCTCGCGATCGTTCGGGGCCCATAACGGTGACCCCTACACCAGAACAGGGTGCACGCCAGCGTAGGTCACGCCGCAACACAAGGCTGGAATCAGGTAATACGGATCATTCAAGCGGGATTGCCGCGCAGAAACGACGGGATGGGCTGAGAACGAGCGAACATTCCAACGCGTAATTGTCAGCTGGGAGACGCGGACGGAACTGCAAGTGCAACAGATCAATTCAACGGAGGCGTGAACCTCACGGCAGCTTCTTCTTGAATGACTCAAACCGCTTCGTGGCGAGGTTAGCCTCTGTGGCTTTCGGGCTCCCCATGATCTTGAGTATCTCATTGACATGGTCGATGCGATCCTGATCGAGCGGGTGGGTCGAGAACAACCTCTCCAACGCTCCGGCATCACTGCCCCCTTTCTTCGCGTTCATTTTCTGAAAGAAGTATGTGATCGCGCCGGGATAGTAATCCGTGGTCGAGAGATACTTCATCGAGTATTCATCCGCCTCCGCCTCGTCCGAGCGGCTGTTCGCGAGAAGGCCCAACCCCGCGAACATGTTCGCACTGATCTCGGCAATTTGAGACGGGTTCTCACCGAGGACGAGTGAAAGCAGTATCTGCGCACCGTACGTTTTGGTCATGCGCTTGGAAGCATGACGCAATTCGGCATGGGCGATCTCATGACCCATCACTCCTGCAAGCGTTGCCTCGTTGTCGATGAATTTTAACAGGCCGGTGTAGACGTAAATGTACCCACCGGGAGTACAAAAGGCGTTGACGACGCTGTCGTTGTGGATGATTTCGTACTTGTATGCATAGAGGCCCCTCTTCATGATCGCCGGTGAAGCCAGAACTTTGTTCCCGACGCCCATAACATACTCTTTCACTTCCGGATGGCCCTGGAGGATTGGATACTCCTTCGTATTCTTGCGTATCTCCTGGTCCATCTGCTGACCGAGCTTGATATCCTGGTCGTCGGAAAAAATATTCACGCCGCAATGGATATTAGCAGCGACCAAATAGGAGCACAAGAAAAAGAAAAATAACTTAATCATAATATTACTATTTGAATTATTATATTCTTTCACTTACTTACTCCTTATTGTCATTTATTTGGAGCGACCAATTCATCTTTCAGTTTTTGAATTTGCATCACCTTCAATGATCTGATACGTTAACTCAGGTTTATCTTTAAAAACAAATTTTCCAAAGTAGCCACCAATAAGCATCAATGCTATGCCTACTACAATCTCCCCCATGTATTTCTTCCAGTTTACTGCGCTTGTATCCGCCACTAGCCACCTGAAGTGATTTTTTACTGACGACACATTTTACACGAGACGAAACAATGACTTCCGTGCAGTTACGCAGCCCGGTTTATACGCCGCTCCGATGGAGCTATGGTTAGTTTTGTTTGTTGCATTCTATTATCAGATCGCCCCTAACAGGCTGTTGAAAAAGTCATACCAGCGTTGTCGAACTCATCCCCTCGTCCAACTCGTCCCCTTCTCTTTCCAAGAGAAGAGGAAGTTTTGCCCTGGTTTCGCGAGGCTGTCCAAAAAGAACTTTGGACTTCAGAATTCACCATTCGATATTCGTTATTCTGTGAGACAATGACAGGAGTCGGAAGTCCCAGAGGGACGACCTGTTTGTATATGTTCCGGTGAGAACGATGTTTAAGCTCCGTCAGGAGCGACCTATTTCTTGTCGCGCGCAACATGTGTTAATAGAGAATTTCCTCCAGCAGGAGTCCTTTGGCCGGCGCGGCCGGCCCCGCTTCACGCCTGTCTTTCTTTCCCAACATCCCGAGAAACTCGTCAAGCGGCGTGTACCCTCTTCCGACGTCCACGAGGGTTCCGACGATCGCACGCACCATGCCGTGGAGAAACCGGTCCGCCCGAATCGTAAATTTCAGGCGTGAGCCTTCCTGTTCCCAGCGCGCCGCCATGACGTTGCAACGGTGATGATCGACGTCGGAATTTGCCTTGCAAAAGGACTCGAAATCGTGAACACCGATGATGGCCGCTGCACCCCAGCGCATGAGATCGATTTGGAGGCTGTAACCGAGGTACCAGGAATGGCGCCTCGCGATCGCCGACGGGGTCTGTGTGATCATATAAGAATAGACCCGCTCCCGCGCGCTATAACGTGCATGAAATTCGGGCGGAACATCCTGAACGTCGTGAACGACGATAGCTTCGGGAAGGAGCCCATTGAGTGCATTGCGCAGTTCTCGCAGGCCGAGTGAAGATTCCGTGCGAAAGTTGGCGACCTGACCGAGCGCATGGACACCCGCATCTGTCCTCCCCGCTCCGATAATACTGACGTTTTCCTGAAGCACTTTTGCCAAAACGCCTTCTATTTCAGCCTGTATTGTCGGGCCGTTTTCCTGACGCTGCCATCCGCAAAAGTCTGTGCCGTCATACTCGATGAGAAGCTTGATATTGCGCATGAGGAAACCACGATCGGGTTATTCACCCTGGTGTCTGGTAACCGACTTAACTTGAAGGTGTTTAGATCCGTTAGAATTTCTTTGAAATGGAAATCACGATTCCGTTCGGCCGGGAGAGTGTTCCCAGGACGTCCGCATGGATATCGATTGTACTCGCTTCATCGATCGCATGGTTATGTGAGATAGCGAGCCGGCCGGCGTTAATTGCGCTGATGAGATGATTTATCCCGATGGCTGCGAGGAGGAAGCGCGAGTCGTTGTACACGACGTCGCTCGAAACCCTCAGCTGACGGTACTGCCCCCGGCTTGCATCGGTATCCCATTTCCAATAGTACGGCGAGAGGGGATCATACGTTTTGAAGACGTCGCCATTGCGAAGCACCTGGTCATTGTATGAGTAGACACTCCGGGAATTCCCAATATCGATATAGTACTGATCATCTTTTTCATCCGTCGTGATGCCGGCGTGCTGCACGGCGAACTGGCGCGCGTCGTTCTGAAGCCAGCTTCCATACCATTGCATTCCGCCCCATCCGATCCAGAGTCCGGCCTCGGCGATGGTAAAGTATTTGCCGGATCCGTACTCGCCCACGTACAACTCCCCCATTCCGGGAAGCAACAGGGAGTAAATGGCGGCCATCGAAACATTTTTCTTTTCTCCGCGGCCAGGTTCCTCTTGCAGAGAGAAGGTATCTGCGCCGGACGCTAATTCCGTATGTGCCATTAAATCGTGGAGGGCGCGGGAAGACGGCTTCAACGAATGCCCTTGCTGGGCTGCCCCGAGCTGGACAGCAAGCAGCGCACAGATGAACAGGTTCTTCATAGGAACTCCATAGTGGGTGCGACATCGAGGGATTGTGTGTATGAATCCGTATGAAGGTTCGATACTCCGTCTCCTGTTTGAAATGAAGGGATACTGATCTCTCCCGTGCAACCCGCGTTATCTGCGCTGGTGATGTTTACCGGCTGAATAGAATTTGTCAGCATGGAAGTGCCGCCCGTCTCAACCCTGATATAGTTCGTCGTCAGCCCGGAAATACGTCCCCCAGGCCGGGAACTCTCGAACAGCACCGGCAATGTCCTGCCGGCGAATGACCGGTGAAACGCATAACGCTTTTTTTGACCAAGGATGCGCAACATCTCGTTCCTCCGGGACCTCGTCCGCGGTTCCACCCGCTCCTCCATCTCCGCCGCCGGCGTGTTCTCCCTTTCGGAATACGTGAAGACGTGAAGATACGTCACGGGAAGATCGACAAGGAACAGATACGTCTCCTCGAAAAACTTCGCGGTCTCACCCGGGAACCCGACGATGACGTCGGCGCCAATGCCAGCATCGGGATCCTGTGATTTGATGTATTCGACAAGATCGCGGTAGTGATCCCGCGAATATCTTCTGCGCATTCGCCTCAGCACTACGTCGCTTCCGCTTTGGAGGGGGATATGAAAGTGATTACACATCACCTTGGATGCGAGCATGAAGTCGATCATATCCTTCGTGAGGAGATTCGGCTCCATCGAGCTTATGCGGATGCGTTCGATGCCCTCGACATCCTGGATCGCCTTCACGAGTTCAAGGAGACTTGAGCCGTCTTTTGTGCCATAGTCGCCGACATTTACTCCGGTGAGAACGATCTCCCGGAACCCGCGTTCTGCAAGGTATTTGGCTTCGCTGAGGACCGCCCCGGGCGACTGACTGCGGCTGACACCTCGCGCCATCGGTATGGTGCAAAAAGCGCATCGATAGTCGCATCCGTCCTGGACTTTGAGAAACGCCCGTGTTCGGTTTCCAACTTCAGCCGATGACGATGGCGCGAACTCTGCAACATCATCGATGCAGGAAACGAAGACCTGGGGAAGCGACTCTTTTCTTAACCCGGAGGAGTGCTCGAAAATGCTGAACTTCTCACGTGCACCGAGCACAAGATCGACACCATCGATCGAGGCAAGTTCCTCAGGCTGAAGCTGAGCGTAGCATCCGATCACGATAACATACGCATCGGGCGATTGCCGGAGCACGCGGCGAATAATCTGTTGGCACTCACGATCGGCGCGCAAGGTGACGCTGCAGGTGTTCAGAACAAACACATCCGCCGGCTGGTCGGGCGCGACAATCTCAAATCCGCGTTCGATAAATTGCCTGCCGACGGTGGAAGTCTCCGAAAAATTCAGCTTGCAGCCGAGCGTGTGCAGGGCAACTTTCTTCATCGCTCAGACAATCCTTCGCCGTTCGTGTGA
>DASYTP010000030.1:0-16576 GCA_036002145.1 Bacteroidota bacterium
AACCACGTTCACCTATATCTACCTCCCGTTCAATCCGGTGAATTTTTCCGCGGTATCGTGGGGCGATTTTGATGCCGACGGGCTGCTCGATTTTGTCGTGTCGGGCGATCCCATCGGCTGGGATCCGCCGAATACGTTCACGGCGCTGTATCATTACACGGGGAATGATGTGTTCGAGCTCGTGCCCACTAATCTTCCTTATCTCAACGGAAGCGCCGTCGCCTGGGGAGATTACGACAACGATGGCGACCTCGACCTGGCGATGAACGGCTGGCACGACGACTCAACGAATATGACAAGAATTTTCCGCAACGACGGCGCCGGAGTATTTACGGACATCAACGCCGGTTTGATCAACACCTGGTGGGGATCCGTTGAATGGGGCGACGTTGATAACGATGGGCGGTTGGATCTCCTCATCTCCGGCGGATCTGCTCCTCAGCCTTTTGCGGCCTTCTATAATCAGGGCGGACAGTGGGGACCGCTCATGCCCGTGACTCTCATCTACCATAATAATTCCCCTCAATCAAACGCCAGACCATCCGAACCGGAGGTTGTTTCGAGCAATATCGCGGGAACAGCGGTGACGTTCACGTGGGGTGAAGGAGCCGACGACCGCACGCCGCAGTCGATGATCACGTATAACCTTCGCGTCGGAACCTCACCCGGCGCCGGCGATGTGGTTTTACCGGCTGCCAATATCTCGACGGGCTACTCCCGGATTCCGCAATCGGGAAACAATAATCATAAACGCAGCCGGACGATTCAGCTTCCGGAGGGAGTTTATTATTGGAGCGTTCAATCGGTGGACAACAGTTACGCCGGCTCGCCATTCTCGGCTGAAGGGGTGGTCGGTTCGGCACAAGGGCCACAATGGCAGCTGATATCGCTCCCATTCACTCATCCCGATCAGCACAGAACGGCTCTCTTCCCCGATGCAATCTCGAATGCCTTCGGATTTCATGAGCCAACCGGATATGCGATAGCGGACTTGCTCGAGAACGGCAGTGGCTATTGGTTAAAATTTCAAACGCCTGATTTTCCGACCCCCTCTTCCGGCGGAAACATCCCCTCATTAGGCGTGCCCGTGACACAAGGTTGGAACCTTATCGGTGCAATCTCCCAGTCGATTCCTGCCGCACAGGTCGCCTCGCAACCACCGGGAATGGTGACATCGCAGTTCTTCGGCTATAAAG
Source organism: Bacteroidota bacterium (assembly GCA_036002145.1). Classification (GTDB taxonomy): domain Bacteria; phylum Bacteroidota; class Ignavibacteria; order UBA10030; family SZUA-254; genus DASYTP01. The sequence continues at coordinate 1,197 of DASYTP010000030.1, forward strand.
GGAACTATGCATCGAGTCAGAACATCGAACCGGGGAAGGGCTACTGGGTAAAGGTGAACCAGAGCGGAAACCTGATACTCTCTTCGTCGTCGGGCATGGAAAGTATCGCGGAGAGAATCCGGATTGTCCCTACTGAGGAGATGCCGCCAAGTCCACCCGGACCGAATACACCGGCTCAGGGACCTGCTCCCTCAAGGTACACGCTTGCACAGAATTATCCGAACCCATTTAATCCGAGCACTGAAGTGCGGTTTGGGGTGATGAGTTTGGGATTCGTGTCGCTCAAGGTGTTCGACGTGCTGGGCAGAGAGGTTGCAAGGATCGTGAATGAGGAGAGACAACCAGGTGAGTATACTGAAAGGTGGGATGCGAGCGGCATGCCCAGCGGAGTGTATTACTACCGGCTGCGAGCCGGCGCGTATTCTGAAACCAGGAGGATGTTGCTCGTGAGATAGTGGATGAGAGAAGTGAGCAATACGAATAAGCCAGCTCGACGGATGAGAGCTGGCTTTTTTTGTTCCAATCCCCTGAACTCCTCAACAAAGATTAGCCGCGGCTTACCGGGACCTGGAAATGTGACACTCACAACATTCGATCTTCCCGGACGCAAAAATTACAAATCTCGTTCAAGGATTCCAATACGCGGGTTTGCATAAGGTCGAATGCCTGGCGGATAAGACCCCGCCGGTGCTGTCCTAATTTGATGATTTTCTAAATCGCAGAGACCCAGAGACCGCAGAGGATCGCAGAGATTTTAGCAAATGCCGATCGCTCTGCGGTTCTCCGCGTACTCTGCGACTTTGCGTTGAAGGGTTATAATTCAAATTAGGACAGCACCTCCCCGGCAACCTAATTGATTTTCACTCCTTTTTTCGTTTTATTCCATAAAACTCTCTGCCCCACGCTCTTAGCTCGAATGACAACCACGCCCCTGATGAAACAATACGCCTCAATGAAAGCGAAGTATCCCGGCACGATACTCCTGTTCCGGCTGGGCGATTTCTACGAAACCTTTGAAGAGGATGCGAAGACCACGTCGAAGGTTCTCGGCATCACGCTGACGAGGCGCAACAACGGCGGGGCGGGAGAAATTCCGCTTGCGGGCTTTCCGTATCACGCCCTCGAGTCATACATGCCGAAGTTGCTGAAAGCAGGCTATCGTGTCGCTGTCTGCGAGCAGCTCGAAGACCCGAAGTTTGCCAAAGGCATCGTCAAGCGCGACGTTATCGAAGTCGTCACGCCGGGAGTGGCATTTTCGGATAGGGTGCTGAGCCAGAAGCAGAATAACTATCTCCTCGCCGTGGCCCTCCCTTCGCCTCTCGCCACCGGTGGCGACACGATCGGCATTGCGTTTGTCGACATCACGACGGCGGAATTCAACGTCAGCGAATTTTCTCTGAAACAGCTCCCCGAACAAATTGCATCGCTCATGCCTTCCGAGCTCCTCGTACAGAAGCGCGATCTTGAGACGCTCCAGCAGCTGCTGAAAGGCCGCTACACGGGTATGTTCACGAAGCTGGACGATTGGATATTCAACTTCGACTACGGTTACGAGCTTCTCATCAATCATTTCGGGACCCAAACATTGAAGGGTTTTGGGATTGAAGATTTGAGATTGGGGATTACAGCCGCCGGTGGTGCGATGAATTACCTCCAGGAGACGCAGAAAGCGAACCTCCTCCACTTGAAAAAGATCACCCCGTACAATGCGGCGGAGTACATCTCACTCGATCAATCGACGAAGCGTAACCTCGAAATTACAACGTCGCTGGGCGGGAGCAACGATGGTACGCTCTTCTGGGTTCTCGACCGGACGCGGACACCGATGGGCGCACGACTTCTCAAGAAATGGATCAACCAGCCTCTGCGCCGCGTCGAACCGATCTGCGCGAGGCTTGAGGCAGTGGCGGAGCTTGCAACGAAGCGCGATCTACGAAAGAACATCGTCGATACACTTTCCAACATCGGCGACCTGGAGCGGCTCATCGCGAAGATTTGCACGAATCGCGCCAACCCCAGGGAGGTGGCGTCGCTGAAACCGATGCTTGCGCAAATCGCACATCTCATATCGCATACCAGGCACGTTCAATCTCACACGATTTCAACGCTTCGAGACAGCTTCGAGCCCCTCTCATCCTTGGTCGAGAAGATAACAGGCGCGCTCGCCGACGAGCCTCCCCTTTCGCTCGCCGACGGCAACGTCTTCAGGAAAGGATACAACGAGCAGCTTGATGAGCTAAGGGACATATCCATCAACGGAAAATCGTGGATCGCGAACCTGCAGCGGACGGAGCGTGAGCGCACCGGCATTTCTTCGCTGAAGATCAGCTTCAACAACGTCTTCGGGTATTACATCGAGGTGACCAATACGCATAAGGAAAAGATCCCCGGCGATTACATCCGCAAGCAAACTCTCGCGAACGCGGAGCGCTTCATCACGCCCGGGCTGAAGGAGTACGAGGAGAGAATCCTGCACGCCGAAGAAAAAACAGTGGCACTCGAGACGCAATTGTTCACAGAGCTGCGCATGACGATCGCGGAACACGCGGAGAGCATTCAGCGCAACGCGCAGCTCGTCGCGATGCTCGACTGTTTCGCCTCTCTCGCGGATGTTGCCGTGGAGTACGGCTATTGCAAGCCGGGAATAGACGAAGGCACACGCATCGAAATTACAGAGGGCCGTCATCCCGTGATCGAACGGCTGCTGCCGCCGGGGGAGCCATATACCCCCAACGATGTCCTCCTCGAAAACGGGCGGGATCAAATCCTCATCATCACTGGGCCAAACATGAGCGGCAAATCGAGCTACCTGCGGCAGGTCGGGCTCATCGTGCTCCTTGCGCAGATCGGCAGCTTCGTCCCGGCGAAGAAGGCGAACATCGGCATCGTGGACCGCATTTACACGCGGGTCGGGGCAAGCGATAACATTGCCTCCGGCGAGAGCACCTTCCTCGTCGAGATGCACGAGGCGGCCAACATTGTCAATACCGCATCGCCGCGGAGCCTGATTTTGCTCGATGAAGTCGGGCGGGGCACGAGCACATTCGACGGCATCAGTATCGCGTGGGCGTTGACGGAGTATTTGCACAACCACATCGGCGCCAAGACGCTCTTCGCCACGCACTACCACGAGCTTAACGAGCTCGCCGATCTTTTTCCCCGCATCAAGAATCTCAAAGTTGAGGTGCGCGAGTACGGCGACAAGGTGATCTTCCTCCACAAGGTAACCCCCGGCTTCGCGGATCACTCCTATGGAATTCAGGTGGCACAAATGGCGGGGCTGCCGGAGGAAATCACCGATAGGGCGAAGACGATATTGAAGAACCTGGAAAACTCGGAATTGACGGTTCATGGGGAGAGAGGTTCCGGGTTAGGGGTTTCGGGTTCGAGAAAAACGAAAGGACGCATAGCTCCTGATGTGCAGATGACGCTGTTTGAGATGAAGGATGACAACCTGAGAGAAGAATTGAAGAAGGTCGATATTGATGCTTTAACACCTCTGGAAGCGCTGCAGAAGCTGGCCGAGTTGAAGAAATCAATTCAAAATGAAAAATGAGTGAGATCGTCAATCCATTCACATTGAACTATTAACTACGAACTATCAACAACGAACTATTAACCACCCATGCACCGCCGCCAGTTCCTCACATCCACCGCCGTAGCAGGAGCACTTGCCCCTTTCGCAACTTCCGCAATTTCCCGACAGGAGAAGCAGAGTCGCATCCCCACGGAAACCGTCAATCCCATCAAGGCTCGGATCAAACCGATTACTGCAGATGAACGGACGAAAAGGATTGAGCGGGCAAGAGAACTCATGACTGCGCAGAACATCGATGCGCTCTTCTTCGAAGGCGGAACGTCTCTCAACTACTTCACCGGGGTCAACTGGGGACGCAGCGAGCGGCTCTTTGCCATGATCCTCCCCAGGAACGGCGAGCCGCAGTACGTTGCCCCGAAGTTCGAAGAATCGCGTGCGCAGGAGCAGGTCGCAGGTGCGCGGCTGCTTACGTGGGAAGAGCATGAGAGTCCCTACTCCCTTGTTCATCAACTGCTCACGGACAACAAGACTCTCACCGGCACGATCGGCATTGAAGAAACGACACGTTATTTCGTCACGGAAGGCATCGGTCAGGTTCTCCCATCGATGAAGCTCGTCAACGGCACGATTGTAACCGCGGGATGTCGCAGCGTCAAATCTGCACACGAGATCGAATTGATGCAGATAGCCAATGATATGACAATGGAGGTGTTCAAGGCTGCGGTGACACGTTTGCGCGAGGGAATGAAAGAGGCGGAATTCGGAGGCATCATCTCGTCGCTTTTCCGCGAGTTCGGTGTTGGCGGCGGGGCGCTGGTCCTGTTCGGCGAGGCATCGGCATACCCGCATGGTACGGTGAAGGAACACGTGCTCAAGGAGGGACAAGTTGTTCTCATCGATGGCGGTTGTTCGGTCGAAGGATACGCATCGGACATCACACGGACGACAGCGTTCGGCAAGCCATCCGAGAAAATGCAACGCGTCTGGTCGATTGTTCGAAAATCGCAGGATGCCGCACTTGCCGCGGCGAAGCCGGGGGTGTCCGCCGAAGAGATCGATGCAGCGGCGCGTAACGTTGTCGTCGATGGAGGCTTCGGGCCCGACTACAAGTACTTCACCCATCGTCTCGGTCATGGGATCGGCATGGAAGGTCATGAATGGTATTACCTTGTCCGGGGCAATAAACGGAAAGAAGAACCGGGCAACACGCACAGCAACGAGCCGGGCATTTACATCCCGGGCGAGTTCGGCATTCGTCTCGAGGACGAGATGCTCCTCACCGAAACCGGCGCGAAGTTATTGCTGCCACAGGCTCAAAGCCTGGAAAAAATCTTTTGATCCCAAGATTTAGCCGCGGATCGACACGAAAGCAACACGGATAATCACGGATATACTGGATCCCGTACTGGCACTTTTCCAAGTGCCGGCCTACTATCATACTAACATACCAACATACTAACGTACTTCACCATGCATCTTCAGGACATCCACAACCTTTACGAGTACAACTATTGGGCAAACCACCGTCTCCTTGAAGTAGTCGAGACTGTTCCGCACGAGCAATTCATGAAGGACCTTGGCTCCAGCCATGGCGGTGTCCAGGGAACGCTCGTACACACAATGGGCGCGGAAGAAATCTGGCTTAAGCGATGGAAGGGAGACAGCCCGAGCAGTCTCTATACGGCGTCGGAGTTTCCCGGTTTTGACGTCCTCACAAATCACTGGGAAATGCTTGAGATGGAAATGATGGGTTTCTGCCACATGCTGAAAACGGAGAATGACATTCAGAAGATCATCGCATACAAAGATTTCAAAGGAAACGCCTACGCACAGCCGCTATGGCAACTCATGCAGCATCTCGCAAATCATTCAACGTATCATCGCGGTCAGGTCGTGACAATGTTGCGCCAGCTTGGCGTAAAACCGGTCGGGACGGATCTGGTGGCCTACTTCCGCCAACAAAGCTCATAACGCAGGAGAAGAAATAATGATCCGCTCGTCTTGCTTATTTTTTTTCTCCACAGTGCTTGTCGGAGGGCTCCTCTGGACTGGACTCTTGATGCAGCATGAAACGCCGATGCAGTTCCAGGCAACGGTTATCCGTGAACGTTCCGGGGCGTTGGAAGCATTGGAGTACTGGACGCGCTCGCGTGCATATCCGGAGAACGACATTTCATCCGATAAGTATTTCAAGGCTGCACTCTACTCCAGGAAACAGCTCAAGAAATTTCCCCGGTCCGGATTCTCATTACATAAATGGAAATTCCTCGGACCGAACAATCTGGCGGGGCGGACGATCAGCCTTGCCATCAACCCGCTGAATCCCAACACGATTTACGCCGGTTCGGCGAGCGGAGGATTATGGCGCAGCCGCTCGGGCGGGCAGGCGGGCGATTGGGAGCGCATCGACATCGGATATCCGGTCCTCGGCGTCGGTGCCATCGCCATCGCTCCGAACGATTCAAACTTCATGTATATCGGGACCGGAGAAGTATACCGATACGGGGGCGCTCTCGGCGGGCTCGTGGTGCGCACAACACGAGGCAGCTATGGATACGGTATCTTCAGATCGACCGACGCGGGAGCGACGTGGACATCGAGCCTGGATTGGACGAACGACCAGCAGCGCGGAGTGCAGGCGATCAAAATCAATCCGCAGAACCCGAACACGATATGGGCGGCAACGACCAGCGGGATTTTCAGATCGATGGATGCCGGGGGATCGTGGGAACAACTCGGCATTGCGTTGATGGCCGTCGATCTCCTTATTCATCCTGTCGATACAAACAGGGTGATGTTTTCTGCCGGAAACTTCGGCCTGAACCCGTCGATCTATCGAACAACGGATGGCGGAACGAATTGGGATGATGTCAAGCCAACCGCTTTCACGGGGAAAACACTTCTTGCCGCTTACCCCACCAACCCCGACGATGTCTACGCCAGCATCGCCGACAGTACCACGGGCGTGGGAGCGCTCTGGAAGTCGTCGGATTTCGGAACAAACTGGATACAACTCAGCACTGCTTCCCCAACCGGCGTTCAGGGATGGTACTCTCACTTTGTCGCCGTTCATCCCACCGACTCGACTCAAGTGGTATGGGCGGGTGTCGGTATACAAAAATCGACCGGCGGCGGAACATCATTCGCCGGAAGTACAGGCTCATACTCCGACCATCACGCCTTCGCTATCGACCCCTTCAATCCCAATATTCTGTATGTGGCCAACGACGACGGGGTATATCGATCGACAGATTTCGGGGCATCGTTCGCGCATGTAAGTATTAACTTGAATACCGGACAATTCTACAACGGGTTTTCCAACTCTGCAACGGACTCAACGCTTGCGATCGTACAGTCGCAGGATCATATCCCGGGATACGTGTACCAGGGCGCCGTGGCTTGGGGCCGGAGTGCAAATGACGAAGCAGGCTGGACTGCGATCGATCAATCGAACGATAACCTCATGTATGCGGTAAGCAGGAATGGCGGTTCAGTAACAAGATCAACCAATCGCGGAGTAAACTGGACCTTCAGCGGCAGTTTTGGTGGTTTTGGCGCGTGGAATTCACCGGTTGTAATCTCAGCATCAAATCCGGCAGTTCTCTATGTTGGAAAAGATAAGTTTTTCAAATCAACCAATTTCGGCACAAGCTGGTCGGCTGTTAACGGGAATGCGTTGATCGATGGAGGCAACCCGGCACTTTCCCTGGCAGTTTCCGCGACAAATCAGGACACACTGCTTGTCGGCACGGCGCCGTATCTCGGCACAGCACACATCCTGCTGTCGACGAACGGAGGAACGTCGTTCACAAACGTGACCGGAACGCTCCCCAATCGATATCCCACCGACGTCGCAATCGATCCTCAAAACTCGCAAACCATGTACGCTGTCTTCAGCGGTTTCGATGCCGGACATATCTTCAAATCGACGAACGCAGGAGGCAGCTGGACTGATATTACCGGTTCTTTGCCCGATGTCCCGACACAGGCAATATTTGTGGACCCTTTGAATTCAAATTATCTTTATGCCGGTAACGACGTTGGCGTGTATGCGTCCACAGACGGTGGAACGAGCTGGCTTTCATTCAGCGAAGGACTTCCCGACGCGGTTCTCGTTTCAGATCTCAGCTATACTCCATCCAATCGAACGTTGCGTTGTTCAACGCACGGGAATGGGGCATACGAGATCCACCTGCCGAACGTGCTTCCGTCGCTGGAAGTGCAATCGCCCAACGGGGGTGAGACGCTGAACGCAGGTGCTTCGATTCCCATTGCCTGGAACGGCGACCTCGTCTCAATGGTGAATTTGGAATACAGCACCGACGACGGCGGGACGTGGTCACCGATCGCCGACAGCATTCCGGCCGGATCGGCAAATTATGCATGGTCGGTTCCGAATACGAACACGACCACGGCGCGTATACGGATCTCATCTGTGGCTAACCCTGCCGTCACGGACCAAAGCGACGGCGCGTTCAACATTTTCTTCGTCGGTGCGACCATTGCTGTCAACAACGCGTGGAATCTGGTTTCGCTCCCGATTGTTGCCTTCGACCCGAGAAAGACGTCGATCTTTCCGGCGGCAGTCTCAAATGCCTTCGCATACGAAGGAAGCTATGTAATTAAAGAAACATTACTCAACGGCGCCGGATATTGGATAAAGTTCAATTCGAGCCAATCCCTGACGCTTTACGGCGATCCTGTTGCGAATGATACGATTGATATCGTCGAAGGGTGGAATCTCATCGGCACGATTGATAGCTCGATCTCTGCAATTTCGATCGGATCGATCCCTGGTGGAATTACCACGTCCGGCTTCTTCGGGTACAGCGGAAATTATGTTGAGACCGATAGCTTGCACCCGGGGAGGGGATATTGGATAAAATCATCGCAGACCGGTCAATTAGTACTTTCATCACCCTCCGCTGCAATCGCATCGAACGTCATTCGCATCGTCCCCACGTCAGAACAACCGCCGGGTCCTCCCGAACCTGAAACCCCGAACCTGAAACCTGAAACCCCCAAAGAGTACACTCTTCTACAGAACTATCCTAATCCGTTCAATCCAACGACGAATTTCGGATTTCGGATTGCGAATTTCGGATTTGTTTCGTTAAAAGTATACGACATGCTGGGCCGGGAAGTGGCGACAATCGTGAACCAGGACCTTCCACCGGGAGACTATACGAGAACGTTGGATGCGGGCGAAATGTCGAGTGGATTGTACATGTATCGACTGACGGCAGGGGACGTTGGTCTGACGAAGAAGATGGAGCTGATCAAATAACTTTTTTTACTTTTGACTTTTTAATTTCTAATTGATATGCCCACATACCAAACGCTTCTTTACAGCATCACCGACGGCGTCTGCACGATCACACTTAACCGTCCCGAAGTGTATAACGCCTTCAACGAACAAATGAAGAAAGAGCTGAACGACGCACTGAAGGAGGCGGAAAAAGATTCTGCCGTCCGGTGCCTCGTCATTCGCGGCGCCGGAGATAAAGCGTTCTGCTCGGGCCAGGATCTGAAAGAACATGCCGGATCGAAGCGCTCGCTGAAAGAGTCGCTCGAGAAAAGCTACAATCCGATGATCCGGAAAATCCGCACGATGGAGAAACCGATCATCGGAATGATCAACGGTGTCGCAGCGGGGGCAGGCTGCAGCCTCGCGCTTGCCTGCGATATGCGGATCATGGCGGGCACTGCGAAACTCATCGAGATCTTTGTTCGCATCGGGTTGGTGCCCGACTCCGGATCGCACTGGTTCCTTTCGCGCCTCGTCGGAATGGCCAGGGCATTCGAGTATGCCGCCATGGGAAGAGATATTACCGCCGAGGAAGCTGAGCGCGTCGGCCTTGTTAATCGAGTGGTCCCACCGGATAAGCTCATGGAGGAAACGACGTCACTTGCCGTGAAGCTCGCTCATGCTCCCACCAGAGCGATCGGGTTGATCAAGCGCACGCTCAATAAGTCGCTTGCTTCAGACCTCGATACAATTCTCGACTACGAGGCTTGCATCCAGCAAATCGCGTCCGGGACACAGGATCATCAGGAAGGCGTAAAAGCATTCCTGGAGAAACGCCAGGCAATGTTTCAAGGGAATTGATTGCTTGTTTTTCTTTCCCTTTTTGAGTAAGTTCCACTTTGAAGCATCCGGTGATTCACACCAACCGAATATACGGAATGCGCCTGAACCCCAGAGACAGTCAATCTCAGTAAAGGAAGACTACTATGCCGAACAATCCTTCAAAACTACAGAATTCGCAGCGCGAAGAGAACATGATGAAGAAACTCGAAAAAGGCGGGTCGGTTGAGACCTGCGACGAGATGAGCGATGAATACTACGAGCACCTCACGAACCTCATGGTCCAGCAAGCGGATTCGGAGCTTTCCGGTGGATTTGGTTACGTTCCGTGGATCATGAAGGCGCCGACGACCGAGGAAATGCTCGTCGTTTCGAACATAGTCCGGGATGAAGTACGGCACGCGCGGGCGATGTATCGCCTGCTCGAAGATGTGAAGTATGGAGTCGATGATTGGGTCGACAAGATGGATTTCACATTCCGTGTGGATAGCAGCGAAGATCTCGGCAGCAAGCGCGCCGCAGAAGATAAACGCGTCAACATTTTTTACTACCCCATCGATTCATGGGCCGATTTTGTCATGTTCAATTTCCTGATGGACCGTGGCGCCGGCCACCAGCTTGAAGATGTGAAAGTCTCGACATACGGTCCGTGGCGCCGGGAAATAGATCGCATCTTCAAAGAAGAGTTGACGCACATCGCTCACGGAGACTACTGGGTGAAGCGGCTTGCCCTCGATCCCGGGACGAAGGACGATATCCAGTCGGCACTCGACCGTTGGTGGCCACGCGTCATGTCGATTTTCGGCCGGCCCGGCTCGCGCAAGAACAAACGCTACCGCGAGCTCGGTATCAAGAAACGTGATAACCATGACGTGCGCCAGACATTTGCGCAGGAGGTGCGTGAGAAGGCGGAATCATGGGGACTCACGATACCTCAGTGGATTCCCGATTGGGAGAAGATTCCCGAAGATTCCGTCATCCCCGGCTAAGCCCGGCCCGGCGCAATTTGCAGTGAGGTCACTTTTCTGGACATGAGAACCGTCGGAATTATCGGCGCCGGAACAATGGGTGCGGGGATGGCAAACGTCGCCGCAGTTTCCGGTTTTCAGGTTATCCTCTGCGACGCCGACGAACAGGTTCTGCAAACTTCGCTTGAACGTATCGCTGCCGATCTTCAGAAAGGCCTCGAGCGAGGAAAGCTGACGGCGCAGCAATTCTCCGAAGCGAGAGAGAGGATTCACCCCCACCATTCCCTTGAATCCTTCTCGAACGCCGACATCGTGATAGAGGCTGTCGTTGAGAAGCTCGAAGTAAAGCAGGACATTTTCAGGCGACTCGAGGCGATTTGTCAATCGAACGCGATCTTTGCCACGAACACCTCCTCCCTTTCGATCACGGCTATCGCTTCAGTGCTCTCCAGGCCGGAACGGGTCGTCGGCATGCACTTTTTCAATCCCGCTCATCTCATGAAACTTGTGGAAATCATTCGCGGTCATCGGACAGCGGAAGCGGTTGTCTCCCGGGCTTCCGATCTGGCACGGGCACTCGGCAAAATTCCTGTCCACGCGAAAGACACGCCAGGCTTCATCGTTAACAGGTGTGCACGTCCGTTTTACGGGGAAGCGCTGCGGGTTCTCGGTGAAGGCATCGCCTCACCGGAGGATATCGACCGGATTGTCAAGCTGGAAGGCGGTTTCAAAATGGGGCCATTTGAGCTGATGGATCTCATCGGCATCGATGTGAATCTTGCCGTTACGCAATCGATGTACGACCAGACGTTCGGGGAACCGCGTTATCGGCCGCACGTCATTCAAAAGAACATGGTGAACGCAAACCTCCTGGGGAGAAAAACCAAACGAGGTTTCTACGACTACCCCTGATGAGCCGGTGTCTTCGAGTCTTACGCCTCCCAATCCTCCTCTTTCTGATCTCCTCTGCGGCCCCTGCCGGAGCTCCAGATTCACTCATAAGGTTGTACGATGTCACTCACTATGATCTCTCGATTCGATTGAATCTCGTGCGAAAGACGTTCGACGGAAGCGTCCTCGTGACCGCCCGGGCGCTCGAACCGTTGAAGGAAATTCTGCTCCATGCATCGAATGAAACTCTGACAATAGACTCTGTGAAATCCGGTGACAGGAGACGACCGTTCCATCATCAGCATGGCATCATCGCCGCCTCGCTGCCCATGACCGCAATGTCTCAGGAAACTGTAAGCATTCAGGTGTGGTATCACGGTATTTCCAACTTTCAAGGAGAATATGACGCGGGCGGCGTATTCTTCTCAGCGCCGGATCGCGCCGCGACGATTAGCGAGCCCAATTTCGCCCGGACGTGGTGGCCCTGCAAAGACCACCCATCGGACAAAGCAACCGTCGCCGTTACCATTACAGTCCCAAAACCTCTGACCGCCGTCTCAAACGGCCTCTTGATGAACACATCGGGAGACGACTCGACTTCGACATTCGCCTGGCGAACGGCGTATCCCACAGCCACGTATCTGGTCTCGATCGCCGCCGCTGACTATCGGAAGATCACCGAAACGTATACCGGCCTCGACGGGAAGAAGATGACGGTTCTCTATTACGTCTACCCCGCCCACGTCGAAAAAGCAAGAAGGGACTTCGAGAGCACCACAAACATCCTTCAGTTCTTTGCCCGGACATTCTGTGAATACCCCTTTCTGAATGAAAAACTTTCCTACGCCGAGGTGGACGGTGACTTGACAATGGAGAATCAGACGGCCATCAGCATCCAGCAAAGCATTATTACCGGCGATCAGACGAGTGAATCAATTATCGTGCACGAGACGGCACATCAATGGTGGGGTAATCTTCTCACGCCCGTCGATTGGCGGCACACGTGGCTCAGCGAGGGTTTTGCCACCTATGCTGAAGCGCTCTATCGCGAATTCACGTACGGCCGCAAATCGTATGACAAGTATATCGAGTACCTGATGAGCGGTGAACAAGGTCAACTCGCCGGGCCGGTATTCGGACGGAGCGACACGGCGTTCTGGGACTCCTTCCACCCAAGGGTATACACCAAAGGGGCGATTGCCCTGCACATGCTGCGCGGCGTCGTTCGCGACAGCTTGTTTTTTATGATCATGAGGAACTATCTGAACGACGCGGACCATCGTTACGGCAACGTTTCAACGGAAGATTTTATCCGGGAATGCGAACGTGGCTACGGCGGCAACCTTCGATGGTTTTTCGATGAATGGGTGTTTGCATCGACAGACTCCATCGACCGTCCGGAGTACGAGTATCAATGGACTTCTCGCAAGAACGACCGAGCGTTCGTCGTTCGCCTTGATCTGACGCAAACGAGAGCCTCGTTGCAACTCTTTCGCATGCCGATGTCGGTGACAGTCTCGACGCTTCATACTGCACGCGTCTTTACCGTTACTGATAGTCTCGCGCAACAATCATTTGCGTTCACGGTGGAAGAACAACCGATTGCGGTCGAAATCGACACGGAGAATTACGTTTTTAAAATCCTCAAGAAGAAAGAAGGAGATTGAGCCGTGGCAACGAATCCTCCGGCAACGGTCTATCTCATCGGCGACGAGCGTCTTGTGAATGAATTTGGAAGAGCGTGTCACGACTCCGGCATCGCCGTCGTGTGCCGGATAAACGAGAGTTCAAAAGCCGGGTCGCTGCCAAAATTTTTCCGCGTCAGCTCCAAAATTCCACGCAGCGCCGGATTCTGCTTCGAGCTGACAAACTCAAACAGAGAATGGAAAAAGAAGAACCTCCTTTTTCTGGAAACGGCGGCTCCCCAAAGAAGCGTAATTCTCACATCATCCGTAGTCGTTACCGCATCGGAGCAAGCGACATGGCTGCAGCATCCCCGACGATTGATCGGCATGAGTGCCTTGCCGACCCTGCTCTCCCAGAAGCTCATTGAGATGGCGCTCACGATCCACACACCACCAGAGGCGGCGGCCCGCGCAAGCGAATTCTTCTCACGGATGGGAAAGAGCACCGTTGTCGTCCAGGATCGCATAGGGATGGTGATGCCGCGCATCTTATGTGCTCTCGTGAACGAGGCATCGTTCGCACTGACAGATGAAATTGCCACCCCTGATGATATCGATCGGGCGATGAAGCTCGGTACAAATTACCCGTTCGGCCCTATAGAATGGGGGGACAAGATTGGATTTGACGCCGTTTTCGATGTTATTAACGCTGTTTATGATGATCTGCACGAAGAGCGTTACCGCGCCGCGCCGTTGCTAAGACAGCTGGCTACCGGTGTGCGCTGGTGGCGGACTTGAAACTTTCCACCGAATTTCGTATATTTGTGTCAACTATTTAACCAATCTGGAGTATGTTTATGACTAAATTTTTCTCGATCCTTGTGACTGTTCTACTGATTCCCATGGCCGCAGCATTTTCACAGCCGAAAATTCAGGCTAGCGGCGGAACGACCTATGATTTTGGTGACGCATTTACAGGTACCAAGGTCGACCGCGTCCTATCCGTTCGCAATGTCGGCAATGACACTCTAAAGATCACCGATGTGAAGGCAGGTTGCGGGTGCACTGCAGTCCTCATGACGACGAAGAACATTCCTCCAGGCGATTCGGGCAAGCTTTCGATTACATTCGATACGCATAACTATGGGGGCAGCAAGGCGACAAAGCAAGTGTATGTTTCCTCCAACGATACGACGCAACCGAAACTTACGATCACGTTCAGCGTGAATGTCGTCAACATCCTCGCTCTGGAACCGAAGTTCTTCTCATTCTCCGATGCGAAGGTCGATTCGACGTACACGAAGACGATCACGATCACGAATCCATCGAAAGATGCGATAAGGATCATTTCCGTGAACACGAACGATACCGAGCTGAAAGTCGATATCATGAAGAAGCAGCTCATGCCGGGCGAACAGACCCAACTCCAGGTCGTGTTCCGTCCCACGAAATCAGGAACTCCGCAGCCGAAAATCGAGATCGTCACCGATAACAAGATCCAGCCAAAATTCGAGGTGCCCGTGTACGCATGGGTTAACCGCAAATAGTTTTCGCACATGCGCGTTTGCCATTTGGGCGCACTTGCATTGTTGATGCTCTGTGCGCCTTTGCATTTCGTCTCCGCCCAACCCAGGCTGTCGCTCGTAGGGGGCACGACTCCCGATTTCGGCGTGATCTACACACCATCGATTGAGCGGCTCATCACCCTCAGAAATGTCGGCACCGACACGCTGACGATATCGGGTGTCAGCACATCCTGCGGGTGTACGGCTGCGCTCGTCTCCAATGATCATATCGCCCCCGGCGACAGCGGCATACTCTCCGTCAAATTCGATGCGAAAAGCTACTCGGGGAAGGTTGAGAAACTGGTCTCGCTGAACACGAATGACACCACGCAGAAGCATGTCAACATCAAGTTCGCGGCAACCGTGATCAAATCGCTAGACTTTGAGCCGGAGTATTTCTTCTTCTCAACAACAATTGATTCACTCACCGAGAAGACAATCGCTATTACGAACAGTTCCTCTCAGACAATTCACATTCTCTCGGTGAAACCATCCTCTGAACTCGTTTCCCTAAAACTTTCGGAGGACAAGCTGGAACCTGGAGAGGAATCATCGCTCTCCTGTACGATCCGACCGACTGAACCAGGAACCGTGCGTGGAAACATCGAGATCCTCACCGACTTCCGGGAGCATCCGAAACTTTCCATCTCGTACTTCGCCTACACCAAAGCGAAGAAGATCAAACTGAATTAGCGATTCAATTCC
>DASYTP010000031.1:0-2369 GCA_036002145.1 Bacteroidota bacterium
GCACGCTCCGGCTGGAATTTCCCGGGTCCAGGAAAACCTTCTTTACGCCATGGTGGGGAAATATCTTCGTCCGGAACACGTTGAAAGACGTGCGGCGGGAAGATATCCTGGGGAACGACAAGACCCGTGCCATGCTTATTGGTGATATGCTTGACGAGCTCAACGAAGAAGTGCTCCAACGGTCGACCATTTTCCAGCTCATGAAGAAATACAAGCCGGCGATCGTCATCGACTGCATTAATTCTGCAACTGCAATCGCGTACCAGGATATTTTCCAGAGCGCGCGAAACGTTCTCCGGCAGATGAGGAAGCCCGGGAATGGGCACGGCGAGTCGCTGCGCACTGCTACCGAGCACCTCCTCTGCACGCTCTACACACCGCAATTGATCCGTCACGTCCAATTACTTTACCGCTCGATGCACAAGTCGGGCTCGAAGATCTATATGAAGATCGGAACCAGCGGAACCGGCGGCATGGGATTGAACATCCCCTACACGCACAGCGAGGAAAGACCCTCAAGCGTTCTCCTCGGCAAGTCGGCGGTCGCGGGAGCGCATACGCTGTTGTTATTCCTGATGGGAAGGACGCCCGATGCCCCTATCACGAAGGAGATCAAGCCGACCGCAGCGATCGCCTGGAAGCGTGTCGCCTACGGAGAAATCATGCGGCGCGGCAAGCCGATCGAGCTCTTCGACTGCCATCCGAAGCACGGCACGAAGCTCAAGGGGACACTGAAACTCCGTGGTAATAACTCGGGAGTGCCGCTCAACGAGACGCTGAAGTCCGTCTTCATCGACACGGGCGAAAACGGCCTGTTCTCGCGCGGCGAGTTTGAAGCGATCGCGACGCCGGGACAGATGGAGTTCGTGACTCCCGAAGAGATCGCCGAGGCGGTGATCTATGAGATTAAGGGGGGAAACACGGGACACGACATCATCAACGCGCTCGACAACGCGACCCTCTCCCCCACATACCGTGCAGGCTATTTATTCCACGATGCACAGAAAAAGATTCAGGCGCTCGAGAAGGAACACGGCGTCGATAGCGTTGCATTCGAGATACTGGGCCCGCCGCGGCTTTCAAAGCTTCTCTACGAAGCTTATCTTCTCAGGCAATCGTTCAAAGACGTGCGTACGGTGGCAAAGACGAGCCCTGCCCTCCTTTCGCAACGGCTGCAACGAAACATTGAAACGAACAGCGGTCTCCGGACGCGGATAATCTCCATCGGAATCCCGATTCTCATGCCCGACGGGACGACGCTCCTGCGCGCCAACGACATAAAGATTCCTCCCTACCAGGGTGAGAATGAAATTCCCATCACGGCGAAGAACATCGACCTCTGGGCACATGACGGATGGGTGGACTTGCGCGTCGCGAACATGGAAAAATGGAAATCACGGTTTCGGAAAATCGTGGAGATGGTCGAACAGATCCCCCCGACCGATACGAGCTCACGGTATATGAACAAACGCGAGTACTGGAATAACTTTTCGACGATCGATCCGGGAAAACTGGCGGGATGGATCTTCAGTTATGAGGAACGGGGGATGAGAATGAAAGCGTAGCAGAAGCCCTCTTAAGCGCCTCCCCTCCCAGTGTCACCTTACGCCTGATCACCCCTGAGATCTTTTTTCAATCCGATGAGTCCACCGAGGACCGACCAAAAGGCAAGACAGACGAAGAATTGCATGAGGTCCACCTGCTCGACCGTCGGCAAATCCCACACGGCTTTGGCGCACCAACTGATAACTCCCTCCAGGAGCAAGGTGACGGGTAGATTCAGTGCGGCATAAAACAGTGCATACGGATTGGGAGTGTCGAACGTCGGCCGCAGCAATCCCGTGAAGAAAGGGATCGACATGAACGTGAACCCCACCGCGAATAGAAGAAAATAAGATACTGTACGGCTGCCGAACATATTTTATGATTCCGCACACAGTATCGGCAATTTGGAGGGGAAAGTCAAGAGGAATTTCTTTACATCGGTGAATGCCGGGCCATCACTTTGCGCGGCGATGCGATAGAAATATACGCCGCTCGGTAATGTACCGGCGTCAAAAGTGACCATACAGAAACAAAACTGTACATTGAAAGTCCTTCTTAGCAGTATTTACAAAGGGACTGGGCAGGTGATACAGCAGCAGCAAATCAGAATCGAGGCAATGCCTGATGGTTGAAATGAGGCCGGGCAATCTATCCTGGTCACCCTATTCTCTTCGTCTCAACATACTCCCCATCCCGACTTTTCACTTCGAGGCGATAGAGATATTTTCTATTGGACTCGCGGGGTAACTCAATAAGACATTTGTGGTGGCCTGGGCCGAATTGCTTGTCATTGATGATCTTTTCCACGATTTTTCCCGTTTCAT
>DASYTP010000032.1:0-13420 GCA_036002145.1 Bacteroidota bacterium
ATCACATGCTGTTGATCGGAGATGCCTTGATCCCTCCGCAGAGCGTCGGATAGTTCCCGCAAACTATTCAAACACGGCATGCACCCTAATTTCTCGAAGTAAATGACAATCGCAAGGAGGACTTTCGCATCGAGGACCCCGGCAGAGTCTGTCCAAATTGATCGGAAGAAGAGACCGGACAACTTGTTCCCTGATCTCACGGTACGGGCTGCTTCCTCCTGGCTGTTGCGGCAGGCAGCTCCCATTCCAATGCATGCCAGAACAAGAATTGCTGTCGTCAAGCACCTCACCTTGTATTTGCCTGACAACGTCACTTCGTTTCCTTTTGTTTATGATGACCTGATAATTGGATTCTATATTTTTTTACCAGAGTTCGATTATGCTCCCGGGTATACAGGAACCCTTTGGCATCGATATAAAGTAATCCGGTCTCCCGCGGGAGCGTGTACGTCTGTAGCAGCTTACCATGATAATCAAGAACGTACAGGTCTCTGGAAGGATGATCTGAGAAATCACCGCTGAGCACAAAAATAAGGGATTCGGGGTGCACCGCCACACCTTTGATGAGCTCCCCCTTAGGCAAGATTCCAAACTTATCGGAAGAAAGAGTATCGGTGGGAACGAATTCCGGAAGTCCGTCGATCCGGAATGATGAGATTGGCTTGCCTCGGGAATCATAGAGCATGATTCTGTTCAACAAAGCATAGGCGGCAATCAAGTTATCCATACGATCGACACACAGGAGAACGAGCTGGAGCGTGAGCTGAGGAGGTGGATTGACCAGGGGAATACTCGCGATCATGCCGGCTGTCCTTGAGTAGAGGCCGAGGATCTCGGACGCATCTCCGCTTAACGGCAGAACGCTGCAGTACATCCGGTCGATCCGGCACCCGACAATATCCACGATGGGACCCACAGCATTCAATTCCCCGAGCGGTCGGAGTTCGTTGGTGAGCAAGACAATTCTTGCCGTGCTCAGGTCTGAAACGGCGACCAGAGTATCGCACAGATCTATTTTAGCCGGACCGCTCTGGAATTCCATTTTCCCCTTGCCGCTTTTTCCGTATTCCGCCAGGAATTCGCCGCGAGGAGAATACTTCATTACCTTACATTGATACCTGTCCGTTACAAAAATATTGCCTTCTCCGTCCACGGCAACATCGCCCACCTGGCTAAACGTCTGCCCGGCTGTGTCGCCGATCGTGAGAACTTCGTTGAGAGCAACGAGCAACCTGGCCTGCTGGCTGAACAATGGTTCGGCAAGCAGAATGACACTGAAGAAGAAGAACCGATGTAGAGTATATTGCATAAGCGGGTTGTTCGTTCTTTTCATTCGATTTTGTCCTCGTTCGAAGTAGCAGGGCTGCCCATAGAGTTCGCGAGAGGATATCTTCGTCGATTCCGGGCAGCCCCTTCAACGGTTACGCTGCTCCGCTGGATAAGCACCCGATGTAGCAACCTACCTTACACGCATCTCTGAGCGCAGAGACGGACAATTGGTTGCACTCTTCATAACATATTTTTAGCGCAGCACTGCCGGCTGTCGTGCAAAGAGCTTTTGCCGGCGTACCGCTCAGGAACGATCCGCAGATCAGAAGCACCGCGACGATCAACTTTACTTTGCTCATAACATCCTCCCTTTATGATTGTTTTCGTCTCCGTGGTGATTGCAGAAAGTTATCTGGAGACGATGGCCGATAACTCCCCTGAACATCACACTATCAAGTCCATCACAAATTTCATCGCCGCCGGTTGCAGGATGCTTAATGCTATCCAGCCAAACCAACCGATGGCCGCAGTTGCGAACGCTTGCGATCTATCCATATCGGCCACTACGCGAAGTCCTACACTCACTGTCAGAATATACCAGATCGAAAACGGGTTGATATTGCTCAGGACGGCAAGGAGCGCCGCGTTGGAAGCCTTGTCCTTGAGAAAGTATTCCAGCCCTTGAACCACCGTGAGGTCATCGGACCCTTCAATACTTTGCAAACCCTTCGCATAGATGAATAACACGGTTATGGTGCTCATCAGGATGAACATGGCCTCGGAATAAGCCACGACAGAAAAAATACGTCTGAACAAGTTGGGGATGTCTTTCGCAAACAGCATCGACAGGAAGAAAAGAATGCCTGCAAACACAACCCACCGCACAATCTTAAAGAACGGCTCCAGGATGAGCTGCAGAACCAACATCGATTTCATAATCGCGGAGATAGCCGCATCTGAGCCGGAATCCCCGAATGAAGAATAAAATATCTTTTTCATCGGCTCCATGATGGCGGGAATCATGAACCATCCGATCGTAATCGAGGAAAGGACGAAAAAGATGAAGGGAACTCTCCAGCGCGGAGCCTCGCAGATGTCTCTGAACACCTCCGAGGGGGTTGCAAGTATGTTGAAAATATTAGCTATCTCTTTTTTGAACGTCATCGTGGGGAAGCCTCCGGGAGCGTGTGTTGCTTTTAGATTATAAAATATTATATTTCGAATGTCAAGAGATTATTTGTAATAAGAATTGTTACACCGGTTTTCTTGGAGGAGGCAACGATGGAGATCGGGGAGGCGTTAAGATCCATCCGGCATGAAAAGAAACTCACCCAAAAGGAAATGGCATATCGTCTCGGGATAACGCGAGAGCATTATGCTCAGATAGAATCCGGGAGGTTCCATCCTTCATTGAACTTGTTGAAGATTATTACATCACGATTGAATCTTCATGCAACAATTGAAGTTGAAGGGGGCAGGTACGTTTTCCTGATAGATGAGAAGGGGAATCGAAGGTAACGCGGATAGCAGGGTGGCTCACGGTGTCTGAACCGGGATTCACATGATTAAAGGATTACCGCGATCAGAAGATGACATACCCCAGCAGGATCTGTATCGTACCGGACGGCTGCTTGAACTTTCCTTTTTGGGAAGACGTACGCCCGTCATAATTATCGGTGACAGTGAACGTTACTTCGTACTCCGCCTCTGCGGTCAGGTATCGAACTCCGAGATCAACACGATCTTTAATAATCATTCCTCCCCCGAATCCAAATCCGAATGCGGCGGCGCTCGCAGAGCTCTGTCTTGCCGATACACCTGCCGTTGCGATCTTAATTTCGGGGAGATTTGCTATTATGACACCGGTGTAGATTTTGCCGTAAAGACGGACGGCCGGCGATGCCTCGACCCCAAATCCTCCGCTCCCCATGATTCCTACAAGATACCAGAATCCCGCTGTCACGTTGCTGCCAGAAAGCTCTTTCTGGTACTGGCGCTGCAACTCATCGTGATCCAATTCATTCAAACTGAAATCCGTCATGAGCCCGAGCTCGAAACCTTTCAGTACCTCGAAATTAAGTTCCCCCGCTAATCCCAGCCCCAGCTTCGCAAAACCGCTTTGTGCCGTAGTGGTAGACGAGAATTCACCGGTCGGTATGCTGAATCCACCGACGATTTTGCCATATGTTCTAAAGGATTCCTGATCCGACTGCGCTTGTAAACTCACACTCGAAATCGCAACCGTTACAACGAAGAGAAGTGCATGCGCGTAACCGATGAGCAGTGGTTTCATTGATCTGTTCTCCCATCATTAAGTATCTTATTTCGTGAGAAGCATTTTGCCTGTAACTCTTGTCTTGCCCGCTGTCAAGCTATAGAAGTATACACCAGAGGCCGGCACGCCGGCGGTCTGGCGGGCGTATCCGCCCCCGGAGGACAAACGGTCGGCCTTCATCTTCCCTGCCGTCCAGTTGGAAGTGAGAGTATAATTCGTGGGCTCGATTTGCGCAGTGGCCCTATCGATCGTGACCAGAATGCAGGCCGCGAAAAAGATCACTGCCATCGGCCTATCGTCCATCGACCTTCATCCATTCCGGAGCTTACCGGACTTCCATGATCCTGGTAATCCCTTAATCCCGCAAATCACGGTCAGACGTCTTTTTCCAACATCCTGTACACCTCCACAAGAGGAATCTTATTCGCTTCCGCCAATCTCTTGCACTCCTCAAACTCCGGCACCAGACGCTCCTTCCCGTCAATGAAGATTGCTTTCATCTTTACCTTCCCGAGCCGGGTTTGCACTTCCCGCTCCTCACGTAACAGTTTTTTTCGCTCGGTCGGGATGATGCGCACGCCGATCGTCGACGTTTGTGTGAAGAGCACGTCGATTGCCGCATCCAGTTTGCTTCTCGCGACCAACGTGGAAAGAAGTATCCCCGGCCTCCCTTTCTTCATGATGACCGGAATGAGATAGGCGTCGTTCGCACCGGCGGCGATCAATTGCTCGATTACGTACGGGTAGATCTCGGGGTTCATGTCGTCGATGTTCGTCTCGACCATCACGAGTTCGTCGTCCGCATACGCCGGCTGAAGATCGGCGATCAAGACGCGAAGCAAATTGGGGACCTGGGGAATATCCCTGGTCCCGGCACCGTAGCCAATGCTTCGAACTTCCATTCGCTCCATCGCCAACGTCCCTTTCGACATCGATTTGATGATCGCCGCGCCCGTCGGGGTAGTGAGCTCAAATGGAATGTCCGTAAGGATGGTCGGATACTGTTTGAGGATCTCGCTCGTCGCGGGTCCCGGCAACGGCAATTTCCCGTGTTCTGTATCGACAAATCCGCCGCTCCCGAGTTTGACCGGCGATGAATAAACACTCTCAATGTCGAATTTTTCGAAACAGATTGCCGCCCCGACGATGTCGACGATAGAATCGAGCGCCCCTACTTCGTGGAAATGGATTTTTTCAATCGTCGAGTTGTGAACCTTTGCCTCCGCCTTCGCCACTTCCATGAATATGTTTTTCGCATTATCTTTGACCGGCACGCTGAGTGTGCTCTCATCGATGATCTTGTAAATATCCTTGAGGTGCCGGTGATGAGTCTGCGATGAGGAGATTATCACCTCGAGCTTCACCGCCGTGATGCCGCTGCGCTGGACGTGGGAAGCTTCCAATTCCACGCCTTCGAGATGAAGTTTACCGATTTCGCTCCGCAATTCGTCAACCGGGAGCCCGGCGCTGATGAACGCACCGAGCGTCATGTCGCCGCTTATACCTGCAATGGTATCGAAGTATACAATTCTCATTTCATCCAAAACGGGATTTTCATCCTCAGGTTGCCTTGGCTTAATCTACAAAAGTTTCTCTAAATAGGAAAGGAATCTCTCCGTCGCGCCGGAGTTGGATTGAACGAGCTTTTTCGCTTTTTCTCCCGCTGTTCGTCGGAGGTCATCGTCCTCAAATAATCGTTCCAGCTGAAGGACAAGCTCCTCCTTATTCACCGCCACGAAGGCCGCGCCTTCTCTCACAAAACGAACGGCTTCCTGGGAATTCGCATGGTTCGGACCGACGATGATCGGCACGCCGTACGACGCAGGCTCGAGGACATTATGCACGCCGGTTCCGAAACCTCCGCCCACGTATGCCACCGATGCATACTGATACAACGGCATCAGTACGCCGACACTGTCGACGATAACAACCTTTTCATTATGGTAATCGTTGACTTCCGAAAACCGGATGTGGGTTGCCTTTCCGTTGAGGTCGTTCTCAAGCCGCTCGAGATGCTCGACTGTGGGTTCGTGGGGAACGACGATGACGAGCATTTCCGGTTGTTTTCCGGTGAGGGAAAAACATGCCGGCAGGAGTTCTTGTTCATCTTCCGTCCAGCTGCTGCCGATCACGAGAATTTTTCGATCGCACACCACGTCCTCCGGCAACAGTTGTCTTGCTTTCGACTCTTCGCTGCGTTGCAGCACCTGGTCGTACCTCGTGTCCCCGATAACTTCAAGCACAGGATGTTCGAGCCTGAACGATTCGAAGATCCGCCTGTCGTCCGCAGAGACGGTAAGGATAAAATCGATACAGTTATACATCGCCGCATAGAATTGTCGAATGACCGGGAATTTTCGTGCAGTCCTGGATTGCAGCGTGGCGCTTGCGATGAACGTGGGTGTTCCCCGTGATTGCAGGGCCCACAGGTGATTCGGCCAAACGTCGTACCTCAGCATGATTGCAATCGACGGATCTATGAGTCCGACGAACTTCCTGGCATTCCTTCGCGAGTCGAACGGAATATACGTTATCACATCCGCAAGCTTGTAGTTCCGCGAATGTTCATAACCAGAAGGTGAGAAGAAGGAAACGATGATCTTGATGTCCGGATGGAGTTTTTTCAGTGCGGCGATAATCGGTTTCCCCTGCTCGAACTCTCCCAGTGACGATGAATGAAACCAAATACGCCTCGAGCCGGGATCCAGCCGATGAAACCTCTCCTGAAGATCGCGAAAGAGGTTCTTCCTTGCGCGGATGCCGTGCTTTACTTTGTGATTGAACAACCCGACGACGCGAAATCCGATCCATCCGAGCGGGACAATCAGGGTATTATAGAAGAGGCGCCAGAACATGCGCAATTACGCGATGAGTAGCTGAATGATGTCACCTCGCTTGATGATGCCTCCGTGAATGACGCGAGCAAGCATTCCCCTCCGGCCCGCGAGCTCCCGAATCATACCGGGACGTATTTCCTCCATCCTGCTGCAAGGCGAACAGGCTTTCGTTACCTCCAGTATCACACCTCCCCCGACGATGAGGCGGTTGCCGGATTTCAATCCCATAAGTTGGATTCCTGACGTCGTGATATTCTCCTTCACCTGACCGGGCAGAATCCGAAGCGCATCCAGCGTTTCCTTCTCGATCAGCAACACCTGACGCGAGCTGTCGGGCAAAGCATGCGTGTCGTTTTTCAGCCCGAGATTCGCGATGGCCTCGGCTTCCTCGACCATTTGCATCGGCTTGCGATAACCGGGACACAGCTGCAGCGATGTGACGGTGGCTTTCGTCGCGAGCGGCTCAGCCATTCTGAGCCACCTCTCTCGCCGGTTGAGTCGCCAGGAGCGTTCTTGCCGCCCGCAAAACCTGATCGGAGTGAATTTCTTTCATGCAACGGAAATGTCCCTCGGGACAGTTGGCCAGGCCGACGTGCGAGCAGGGACGACAATACAAGTTCTCACGCTCCACGACGATGTTCTCCGTGCCGTAGGGATAGAATCCGAACTCCCTGACCGTGGATCCAAAGATCGCGACGACTTTCCTCTTCCTCGCTGCCGCAAGATGCATTAAGCCTGTATCGTTCGACACGACGAGATGACAGCGATCGAAGACCGCCGCAGTCTCAAGCAGCGAGAACTTCCCCCCAAAACTCTCCGCCGCCGTCCACCCGGCCTGCGCGTTGATCATCTGAGCTATGTCTCCACAGTAGTCAACATCTTCCCTGCCACCGAAGATGAGGATCTTACAACGTTCATCTCTTGCCATCGTGATGCCCAGCTCCACGTAGTGCTCCGCCAGCCAGCGTTTCGTAAAATGTCCCGACGTCGGTACGAATCCGGCCACGAGCCTGTGCTTTTCGAGACGGTACTTGCTCAATAACGCCGACACTGAGGAGCATAGTTCGTCGGGGATGAACACCTCCAGGCCATTGCCGTCATCCTCCACACCGAACGTGCTCGCCGTGTCGAGATACCGCAGGGCGACGGGGACGATGGGCGGAGGATAGAGGTTCTTCCTGGCGTGGATTAGCAAGAACCTGGCGAGCGCATGTTTCCTGACAATGCGAACATATTTCGCACCGGAGAAGATACGGAGGTAGCGGCTGCGAAGACTATTATGAATGTCGAAAATTGCAGTGTACCGCTCGCGCCGGATTTTCCTTTTCAACAACTTCAGCTCTTCACGCTCAGAAGTCCGCAGCTCAAGAACCGAGGTAAGATGTTCGTTGTATTTCACCAGCTCGGCATATTCCGATTTCACCAGAAAATCAATTTTCGCGTCGGGATATGTACTCCTCAGAATCCGAATCAGTGGAGATGCGAGAAGAATATCCCCAATCGAGCTGAACCGGATGATGAGAATCTTTTCGAGGATAGGCATGTTGACCCGGAAAATTAGAAATTTTTGGGGGGAATAGCAAGGGGAGTATTTTAGTATGTTAGTATTTGGCCTGGCAAGACCTCCGATTTCTGGCCTCGTATGTACGCAGATAGAAATCGGAGGTCTTGCGGAGTTGTGAGAATTCGTGATTGTGGTGAAGGTGAGCTACGGTGTTTGCCCTCCGTCCACGTCACTGGTTCCGGCAGGAGTCGAATGTTGGTAGAACCGAATAAATATGAAGAGAGGAAAAAGGGAAAAACTTCCCATGAAGGGTGAGCTGGTAAAAAACCCTGAGCCCACCGGGAGAGATTAGAGCCGCTCGTCGCCGATGTACTCGTCGATGTCGTAGCGCTTGTTGGGATCGGCAAGGATCGGCACGACGTGCGATCGATGCTTACGGAACGCCATCGCCGCCAATACCAGCCCTGCTATGATCGCCGCAACGACCGACGGCTTCATCGATGTTGCTTCCGAGGTCACTGAATACATATAAGACTTTCTGAACTCCACAGGTCAAGATACCTGACGACGTACCAGCGCTGTTGGTCAACTTCGGTCGCCAGGACATATTCATACATCATTCTCTCCTCCAGAGAAAGGGGCTGCAGATAGTATCTTTTTTTCATCATGCTCAGTTATCTAATACTGTTTACATGCGCAATAAAGTAAAATAGGGCTCAAAGGTCTGTGTCTTATGTCACCGAGTGTGAGATAGACACGGACGCATCGAACCTCACTTTAAAGGGCTTTCTTCAATGATCGGAGTAAACTTTGGGGCAGGAGACCGGGGTGGGGTTAACCCTCAAATTCCGACGTGATAACGATATCTCCTTCCGTGGAGATTGTTATCTGGAGCACATTCGGGCGACAGCAAACGGAGCAATCTTCGACGTATTCCTGGTTGCTTCCTGCGCTCGGATCGACGAGCGTCTCGTTCTCTTCGCCGCAGCAAGCACAGAAGTAAGTCCCGGGAATAAGTTGATTCATTGTATTTAGGATTTCTCGTAATGAATTACCATTCTGAACATGTCTATCTATGCAAATAAATGAAACGCTCGATGGAATCCGGATACATACTTTTCAATAAACCGTACGGCGTGCTGTGCCAGTTCAGCGACACGCTGGGCCGGCGCACGTTGGCAGATTTTGGACCCTTTCCCAAGGACTTCTACCCAGCCGGACGGTTGGATTTCGACAGCGAAGGGCTCGTGCTCCTGACAAACGACGGACCGGTGAAATCGCTCTTACTCGAGCCGAAGTATCGCCACCCCCGAACCTATCTCGTTCAGGTCGAGCAAATTCCGTCCACCGAATCCCTGGCAAAACTCCGTGATGGCATGCTCCTCGATGGAAAGCGGACACTTCCAGCCGAAGTCGTTTCGCTCGACAGGGAGCCCGAATTCCCACCACGCCCGGTCCCCATCCGGTTCAGAAAGAACGTTCCGACGGTCTGGTTGAAACTCACGCTGCGGGAAGGGCGCAACAGGCAGGTGCGGAGAATGACTGCGATGGCCGGTCACCCCGCCTTACGGCTCATCAGGATCGCGATCGGCGAGCTGACACTGGAGGGCTTGCAGCCGGGCGAACACAGGAATCTGTCGCAACACGAACTCGCATGGCTCGGCTCGCTTTTCAAAGGTTGAAAAACTTCAGATCCACTCCCTTCCTGAGCTTCGTAATATAGATGATCTGTCCCATGTGCTGCGCGACGTGCTCGACAACATGGGAAATGGCGTCGAGACACGTGTGATCCCATTTCTGAAAATGTCTGACTTCGAGCAGTTTCTCCGGATCGAACTGTTCCAGCGTCGTATCCGCCTCACGAAGGGTCTCTTCAAATAACTGGAGAAGCTGGCTTCGGGGGATCTTCGTCCGTTCATCGAATTCTTCCTGACGATTGCGAACGTCCTTCCCTCCTCCGATCCCCGTGATAATCCACTGCCGGATGTTCCCGGACAGATGGAGAATGAGGTTGCCGATACTATTATCGGTTTCATGAGCGCGCCACCAGACGTCGTCGTCGGTAAGTTGTTCGAGGCACGATTTGATTTTGGGGAAATATTCCTTCAGCAGCCGCCGGCGGGAATAGGAGATGTATTCGCTGCCAATCGCGCGCTGTCCACTGTTTTTCATTTTTTTGATTTCTCCATAAGTTCCTGGGCCTTTGGAATAGTTCTTATCGCTTCTTGGATGATGGGATCGATGTCCTTGGAGATGAGAATCCACGCGGATCTTCCCCACTGTAGTGCAGCGACTTCCGATTTGAGCAGCACCGTGAGGATCCCGCTGTTCTGTCGCAGTTCCGTCGTATCGAGCTGATTCGATTCACATCCCGCGATAAAATTATTCATCATCTCATCAGTTACGGCAAACGCCTTTTGGAATTTCTCGAACGTCTTAAAGCCTTGAACGCAGCGAGAGAGATTTGTGCTTGCCCACTGAACGGCAGAGCCGCTGTGATCGATTTTACGAAGGAGGTCAAGTTGTAAAGATCGAACGGGAACATCGGGGAACACGCCACCTCCGGCAAAGATGGTGCGCCCGCCTTTCGTACTCATTCGCAGGCTATCCTCCGTCGGAATCGAGTCGGGGCCGAAAGTTTCCATATAATATTCCAGTGGCCTCTTCCCCTTGTATGTGCGTTGGAGACAACGACCGCTCGCTGTATAATATTTCCCTGTGGTCATGAGAAGTGCGCCCCGATTGCTGAGGAAAAACAATGATTGAACGAGACCTTTTCCGAAGCTTCTGTTGCCTATGATGAGGGCCCGGTCGAGGTCTTGAAGGGTGCCGGCGACGAGTTCAGCAGCGCTGGCAGAACTGCCGTTGATCAGCACACTGATCGAATAATTCGGTTCCTTGTGTTGATCAGAAGCATATGTCGTTTCGTTGGCGACATCTTTTCTCGCGGCCACCCGGGAGATCAAGTCTCCTTTTGGGGCATACATATCGAGGATTTCCTGCGCGCTCTTCATCGTGCCACCGGGATTGCTCCGGAGGTCCAGGAGGAGATTTTTCATTCCCTCGTCGCGCAATTTACCTACAGCCGAGCGATATTCTTCGGCGGTCGTGAACCCAAACCTGGAAATTCGTACATACCCGGTTGTTTGATCGAGCATGACGGAAATCGGCACGGTCTTGAGGGATATTTCATCGCGCAGGAGTGTGACAACCTTTTCTTCGTTGGTGACCGGTTTCCGAATTGTCAACCGTACCGGCGAACCTTTACTGCCCATGAGCAGAAGACGTAGTTTCACCTCGGGAAGGCCGTAGGTCACGGTATCGTCAACTTTCGTGAGGATATCGCCTGGGATCAGTGTGGATTTTGCAGCCGGACTTTCATCGATCATCGAAACAATGAATGGATATCCGTTGATGACCTCGAGCTCAACTCCCACATCAGTAACCACTCCCTCGGAAAGACCTTTGAAGAGGCGGAGTCGGGACGAGTCGAGGTAGCTTGAATGCGGATCGAGTGATGAAAGGAGTCCTTCGATGGCTGATTCGATAAGGTAGGTCGGCGGCACATTTTCAATGTAGTTCGTGCGCACCTGATTGAACACATCTGAAAAGAGTGTCAGGTTCCTGTAAACTTCCTGACCGGCGGTTTGTTGTGCCCAGACGCGGAGGGAGAAAATAACAGCTATTGAAGTGAAGCTGGAGAGTTGTCGAATTGTGCGAAGAACATTGTGTCTCATGATCATCGATGCCGTCCATTCTCCATGAAACAAACTTATTTCATTTTGAGCCGGTTTATTCCATCACGAGCAAGCTGTACATTGACACTGTCCCGCGCCGGAGCAATTCCGATGTAGTGCTGGTAGGACTCAAGTGCCTCCGACACTTTTCCCGTGCGCTCATAAACTTGGCCGAGATGAAAATACTGAAGTGGAAATCGTGGCATCATGGAAACCGCGATTTTCAACTCGGTGATGGCTTCGTTGAAATTTCCCTGTTGAGCAAGGATTGCCCCTTTATTCGAGTGGAGAATCCCATCATTCGGCTCCATCGCAATTGCAACATCAAGTTTACGGATGGCCGGATTGTAGCTTCCTCTCATGAGATCGACGATGGAAAGTTGGAAATTCGCCATATAAAGACCGAGATTCTGTTCGAGGGCGGCCTTAAATGCCTCCTCGGCGGGATAGTGTCGTCCCTCCTTCAGGTATGCACAGCCGATTGCGTAATGCAAATCGGCTGTGTTGAGATATATTGGAAGGACCATCGTCTTATTGTATTGCTCCATTTTGCCGATGACGTATTGGAAATCCTTCACGGCATTTTCGTATACACCCAGATGTGCATATGCCAGTCCTCGAAAATAGTACGCTTGAACGAATTCCGGCGCGTCGACAATCATCAACGAAAAATCCGCAACTGCTCCCGTGTAGTCTCCATGGAAAAATCTATTAAATCCATCCAGCTTGAGAAAAAAGGTGATTCCATACTTCGAATCCACCGTGTACTTCAATGGCTTGTAAATGACTTCCGCCTTGACAAAAAGCCCTGCCATCGATCGATCGAAGAATGGATCATTGAAAAACGCCGAATGGTCATGCCATTTGATCTCGGCGACCTTTGCCGCCTTTCCCGGGGAGGGATTCTCCTTCGATAGCTCGCTTAAGAGACTGGTATCCTTCAGGATTTCATTGCAGTAAATCGCGTAATGTGCCTCGGAATACCTCGGATAGATCTCGAGGGCGCGCCTGTACTCGACGATGGCGCTCTCATATTCCTTCGTAGTCGTAAAGCTTACCCCACGATCATAGTGTGCAATGTAATCGTTTGAATCAGCAACCACTTCGGCGTTGGCACCTCCGGCGGTTTGGCTTTCCGCCATTTGAAACAGAACTATCAATCCTGCCATGGCGCTCCCGAGTGTTCGCCGAGAATTACATTTCATGCCACCTCCTTTACCGCTTCTACAAACTTCCTTACCTCTTCAAAATCGTTGTAGAGATGAGTGGAGACACGGATTGAATTCAAATGACTTTCCGGCACAAGCCTTATGCGGAAGGCCTTCTTCGCCGCGTGTTCTCCAAATTTGTTGTAGGCGATGTTCTTCAGCCGGAATCCGATGATGCATCCCCTGGAGCCCTCTTCCGTCGGCGTGAGCATCTCCACTTTCTCGCCGAGCGTGAGCAGTTCCTGCTGAAGGTACGAGCTCAGGGCCGTACCGCGCCGGGAAACATTCTCCATTCCAATTTGATGGAGAAAATCTACGGCCGCACCCAGACCAATATAAATCGCCGCATTCTGAGTTCCAAAATCGTAACGATGCGCCGTCGGCACATAGCCTTTGAACTCCGGGGGATCAACGGTCAGATCCCAACCCAGATCCGAATAGGCGCCGATCCAGTTTGCCTGAAGCACGTCGAGCATCTCTTTGCGCACATAGAGAAAGCCGGTCCCCTTCGGCCCGCACATCCATTTGTGTCCGCATGACGCATAGAAGTCGCACCCGATGTCCTTGAGATCGAGCATCATCATGCCCGG
>DASYTP010000033.1:0-16152 GCA_036002145.1 Bacteroidota bacterium
TGGTGCACTCTCCCCCGTTGAATTGATTGCGAAGGCGCAGAGCGTCGGGCTGAGCGCGATCAGCATCACTGATCATGATACCGTCAATGCGATCGAGGAAGCCGTGACGCTTGGTCGAGACCACAGTGTCGATGTGATACCCGGCATTGAGCTGAGTGCGACCTTCAACGGATCTGAGATACACATCCTCGGCTATTTTGTCGACGTCCATAACGAAGCATTACTGGAGTCGTTGGCTACGTTTCGTGAAGAGCGCTTGAAACGCGTCGAACGGATCGTGGACAAGCTTAACCGTATGAACATTCCGCTGACGATGGAATCAGTGCTTGCGAAGGCGGGCAACGGGGCAATCGGCAGGCCTCATGTGGCGAACGCGCTTGTGAACGAGGGGCATGCGGCGTCATTTCAGCAGGCGTTCAACAAGTACATCGGCGAAGGCCGGCCGGCCTACGAAAAAAAATCCCCCGTGACACCGGCAGAAACCGTTCGATTGATCGCGCAGGCGGGCGGACTCTCGTTCCTCGCACATCCCGGGCGCTCGGTCGATGAAGCTACCCTGACGCACCTCATCAAATCCGGCCTCGACGGCATCGAGGTGATACACCCGAGTCATAGTCCGGAGGTTGTCAATTATTACCGCGGCATCGTTGAAGAGTATTATCTGCTGGAAAGCGGGGGCTCGGATTTTCACGGCGGGCTGAAGAACGACGATCAGCAATTCGGTCACGTTTGCACCACGCTGGCCACGGTGGATGTGATGAGGCATCGCCTGTTTTCTCAGTAAGTTTCCCGGAGCACGGCGAAATGGCAAATACGATAGAAGGCAATCTTTCTGCCGAGCCGTATACCTTCGGCATCGTCGTCAGCCGGTTCAATGAATTCATTACGAAGCGCCTGCTCGAGAGCGCATTGAATTGCCTTCGTCGCCACGGCGCGACGGAACAAGGGATCGATATCATCTATTGTCCGGGGGCCTTTGAGATTCCCGAACTTGCACAACGACTCGCAAATGTGGGAAAGTATGATGCGATCATCTGTCTTGGATGCGTCATCAGGGGTGAGACACCCCACTTCGAGCATGTCGCAGGCGCGGTGAGCTCGGGCGTGGCACGCGTTGCCCTCGAGTCGAAGATGCCGGTGATTTTCGGCGTGCTCACCACCGATACGCTGGAGCAGGCGATCAAGCGCGCGGGGGCAAAACTGGGCAACAAGGGCTGGGACGCTGCCCTGGCTGCGATCGAGATGGCAGACCTCCGCAGGAAAATTTCACAGGAAGCTTCTTAGGTATCTTCAACATGAGGTGACGCGTGGTGCGTGCGTGCAGAGTGTTTGTGCTGATAGCGATGTGCGCGAGTGCGGCTCCGGGCGGTGTCGGCGAGTGGAGGACGTATACCTCGAAACGCGAAGTTCGGGATCTCGCTATAGACGAGCGGGGCATCATCTGGGCGGCAACAAGCGGCGGGATGTTCTCCTTCCGCCTCTCCGATTCTACTTTCCATCAATTTACAACTTCAGACGGGCTTAAGACGATCGATCTCACGGCTATCACCGTCGATGGGAACGGAGCGATCTGGATCGGGGCGCAGAACGGCTTCGTCCATCGCTACGATCCGCTCCACGGAGCGTGGAGCTACATTTCCGATATCGCGCTGCGAAGCGATCCCTTCAAGCGAATAAATGCACTGCAGGTATTCGGCGACACCCTCTTCGTCCTTTCAGATATCGGCGCGAGCGTGTTTTTTATCTCACGGATGGAGTTTGGTGACACCTATGCGCGGTTCGGCACCGCTCCGAATCAAATCACTGGGAGTGCGACGACAGTCATGGTACTCGGCGATATGCTTTGGGTTGGGACGAGAAATGGGATCGCCTCCACACAATCAACAAATCCAAATCCCTCTGTCCCGGAATCATGGCAGGTGTATACGACAGCGCAGGGATTGCCATCAAATAGCATAACGGCCTTCATACCGACCGATTCCCCATCGCCGCGGATTGCAACATCGAATGGTTTAGCTTTCTTCAAGCTTGGAACGTGGATCACAGATTCTTCCACCTATGGATTGAATATCATTGATGCCGCTCGATCCGAACTATCATGCTTCGACTGCCCTGAATTTTGGTACATCACTCCCGGTGAGCTGAGAGCATATGGCGGGGGACCTTCTGTGCGGAAAGCATATGAAAGCGCCCCCTCCTCAAACGGTTTTCCATCCACGCTAACGTCGATCGTTTCCGGGATCGATCTTTCGGCGCTCGGACCCAATGTCATCCTCGGGTCGACAAAGAACGGACTTTTGTTGCCCAACACCGACGTCTGGAATCCGGTTACTCCGTCCGGTCCCCCTTCCAACAAATTCGTCGGGATTGCAGTAGACCAACGGGGAGTCGTATGGTCTGCGACCGGCGTCGCGGGAGGCGAGGGCTTCATGAGCTTCGACGGTACGACGTGGAAATCGTACACCGCCGCGCAGGACAGCAGGCTTGGAAACGATAATTTCTGGAAAGTCAGTATCGGCAGGGACAATGTGAAATGGGTGGGGAATTGGGGGACCGGCGTTGCACTGGTCGATGACCGGGGAGTCATTCGTAAGGTCCTCAACGCATCGAACGGTTTGTCACCAAGCATAGATCCCTCTTTCGTAGTCGTCGGAGGTGTGGCGACAGATGAGAATGGGCTGGCGTGGATTACAAATCGAACACCACGAAACGACACCGCAATTGTGACCTTCAGCGGAGATTCTACTCTCGGGTACATCGGGGGACTTACCCCCCGCAATCCGCTGAGGATCTTCAACGACGTCGTCATCGATCAGAACGGCACGAAGTGGTTTTCAAACTTCAGCCGATTCGAAAATGTACTCCCTGTTGGTTTGTACTATTATAATGAACGGTTCCGGCTTCCCGGGGCGGACGCCGGAAATTGGGGGTTACTGACCACAGGAGAAGGCTTGACCTCGAACAAGATTTACTCTCTTGCCTCCGGACAGGAGGGTGAGGTTTGGATAGGGTCCGACCAGGGCATCTCCATCCTTTTCAATCCGGGTTCGCCAAGACAAATCTATCCATTTCATCCGCTGCAAGACCAGATCGTGCAGGCAATAGTTGTCGATCCCCTCAACGATAAATGGATCGGAACGCGACAGGGGGTGTTCGTACTATCCTCCGACGGCACATCCATCCTCGATCGGTATACCGTCGAGAACACCGACGGCAAACTGCTTGCAAACGATATCGCCTCGATCGCGATCGACGAGCAGACGGGTACGGTATATTTTGGAACGGAGAAGGGACTATCAAGTCTCCAAACGTCGGCGGTAGCGCCGAACCGAACATTCACCGGACTGTCCTTTGCCCCGAACCCGTTCTACCTTCCATCTTCCGGTGGGCTGACGGTGGACGGTCTGGTGCAGAATTCACTTATCAAGGTCATTACTATCGAAGGGAGTCTCATCAAGGAGATTCGCTCGCCGGGCGGCAGGGTTGGCTTCTGGGACGGAACCGACACCCGCGGCAATATGGTGGGCACCGGAATCTACCTTATCGTCGCATACTCCGAAGACGGAAGTAAAGTGGCGAGCGGCAAAGTAGCCGTCGTGAGGAGGTGACAGCGGGATAGGGGTGACGAATTCATCGCAGAGCTGCATTGCCAATCTCATTTTGTCTCCAATTACGAAAGCAAAGAGTATGGAACCTGTGGCTGTAAAAACCGAGAACTGTTTCACGAGAAAAGTTCGAGCTGGAAAGCGAACGTATTTCTTCGATGTTAAGGCCATGAAGTCGTCGAAAGACTTTTACCTCGTTATCACTGAAAGCCGGCGCATCGATGAAGAGAAGTACGAAAAGCATAAACTGTTCCTCTATAAGGAGGACTTCGGGAAATTCATGGATGCGTTGACAGAAACCGTCAATTATATTGAGAAGGAACTTCTTCCGCCGTTGGAAAGGATCGCGGACACCTGAAGCGTTCAGCAGGTGAGTGGAGAGTGTCAAGCGGGAAGGATTCGCGAAGCGGGCGCGCCGATTGCTTTTCACTTGAATACTGCGCATATTATCTGGAAACGATGAAACTGATTTACTTCTTTATTATTACTGTCAATGCGCTCTACGGTTGCCGGACATCGGAATCGTCCCAAAAACCTGCAGCAGAAACACCGGACACCGCACGTACCGCCAGCGCTGCCGTCGAACCGAAGCGTCCGGCGGTTGTCCAAAACGTTACCCGTGTCGAAGCAGTTATCGAGAAAGTGACAGCTCTCGATGATGTACATTTCACGTTGTCACTTTTTATTGTGAAGTCCGATCCCGTCACGGGGAGATACAGCCTCATCGAGCCGCAACAGCGTGTGACAGTCCATCCTGAATTTCAGGTTTCCGGCGACAGCGGCTCTGTTGACACGAACAATGCCCAAAACAAGAAACTCCTCTCTCTCCGCGATGCACAAACAGGACACTTGTTCACCGGAAAAATCTGCATCGACCAACGGGGGGTCTGGAAACTGCTCGAAGTTGAACGTCAATAACCTGCCTGGAGGTCTTCTCGTGAAACTGCAAACCATTCTGCTCTTCATTCTCTCCGTCGCGATATCCGCGGGCGTGTGGTCGGTCATCCTTCTGCCGGGCGAAAGCGATCCTTCCTCACCAGGGGAGGGATCCCGGGACATCAGAAGCGTTGAAGCTACGCACGCTGCCGATGCGATGCGCTGGTACAATAACCAGCGTGCGTATCCGGCGGGAAGAATTCCCGTCGACTGGCGGGAGAAGGCACACGCGGCAATCATGCAAGCGAAGGTGAAGATGCCCGACGGGAGGACCT
This sequence comes from Bacteroidota bacterium, assembly GCA_036002145.1. Classification (GTDB taxonomy): domain Bacteria; phylum Bacteroidota; class Ignavibacteria; order UBA10030; family SZUA-254; genus DASYTP01. The sequence goes on from DASYTP010000033.1 coordinate 4,817, forward strand.
CTGCGTTATCGTGGGCGTCGGTAGGTCCCGAGAACATCGCCGGCCGCATCCGGTCGATCGCCATTGACCCATCAAACTCAAACATCGTTTATTGCGGCTCGGTAAGCGGAGGGATGTGGAAAAGCACCGATGCCGGCGCAAATTGGTCACCGACCGGTGATCTGGCCGCGAGTCTGGTCATCGGCTCTATTGTAATCGATCCGACAAATACCAGTATCATTTATGCAGGCACCGGCGAAGGGTACTTTAACGTCGATGCCCTGCGGGGTTCCGGTGTGTTGAAGTCGACCGATGCCGGCGCAACGTGGACACTGCTGACGAATTTCAGCTCCCCGAATCCTTCCTTCGGATACTATTATATCAACAAGCTTGTTATCCGCTCCAACGATCATAACACACTTTACGCTGCCATGCTTGGCGGCGTTTGGAAATCAACCGATGCCGGAGCGAGCTGGGCGAAACTCAATACGAATACCCAGGTTTCGGTTCGGTGCACGGATCTGGTCGCCGATCCGTCGAATCCGGACGTCATGTACGCAACATTCGGTTTGTTCTCGACTGACGGCATTTACAAGACTACCAATGGCGGCACTACCTGGTCGATATTGAACAATGGATTTCCCCCGGTGTCAGAAGCATTTTCGAGAATTTCTCTGGCAATCTCGGCAAGCAATTCTCAAATCTTGTATGCGTGTCTGGCCGATTCAAACTACTACACACATAGCATCCAGAAGTCAACCAATGGCGGGTCTTCGTGGTTCAGTGTAGCGACACCAACCGATCCGCTGACCGGGCTGTCACATCTCGGTGGCCAGGGCTGGTACAACGACGTAATTGCAGTGCATCCGACGAATCCGAACATCGTGTACACCGGCGGTATCAACATGTTCAAATCAACGGACGGCGGGACGAGCTGGACCATGAAAACAAATTGGTACACGGCGGGCACCTATAAAGACATGCATGCCGATCAACATGCAATTGCGTTCGATCCATCGAATGCATCGGTTATGCACTTTGGCAACGACGGGGGCATGTTTAAATCGACTGACGGCGGTGAGAATTACTCGGCCATTAATTCACACTTGGTAACGGCGCAATTGTACAGTGGTGCGGTGCATCCGAGTCTTGAAAATTATCTTGCCGGCACGCAGGATAATGGCACCATACGATCGCTCGTACCCCCCGCCTGGTCAATCGTGTTGGGTGGCGATGGAGGTGCAACCGCAATCGACATCAATACACCGACGACCATGTATTCTGAGTACGTGTATCTTTGCCTGCAGAGATCCATTGCCTCCGGGAGCATAAATACATGGTCGCGTACGATGAACGGTATCCCCACGTCCGGAAATGGACAGCAGGACGGGACATCAGACCGATGTTTATTCATCGCACCATTTGTTATGGATCCATCCAATCCGGCAAACCTCTTCGCCGGAACATTCCGTTTGTGGCGATCTACAAACAGGGGAGACTTGTGGGTAAACATAAGTTTTTCATTGCCAAACAATGGTGATCTCACGGGCGACGGCGACGGAACAAACCAGGTCGGCTCGCAAAAGTCCGCTATCTCTGCCATTGCCATTGCAAAATCTTCTTCTGCAACCATCTATGTCGGGACGAACGGAAGCGGTACGGTAACATCCCGGATTCAGGTCACGACAAATACCGGCTCGACATGGACGAATGTGACAAAGGCGCCTTTACCGGATCGATTTGTCACTGCGATCAGTATTGATCCTGCCAATCCGAGCAGGGCTTTTGCCTGCTTCTCCGGTTATGACTCCGGCACCCCGACGGCTCCCGGGCATGTGTTCCTGACGACAAACCGGGGGACCTCCTGGACGAATGTGAGCGGCAACCTGCCCGATATTCCCATTAACGCGAGCGTGATCAATCCTCTGAACACCAATCACTTCATCATCGGGACCGATTTGGGGATTTTTGAATCCTTGGATGCCGGTATCACATGGACCCAACAAAACAACGGGTTGGCAAACGTTGCTGTATTTGATCTTGATGTGCGCGGCGACTACTATGTTTTTGCGGCCACGCACGGGAGGGGAATGTTCAAAAGTACGGCCCCCTTGCAACCCGCGAGATCTCCGATCGTATCGATAGCTATTCATCAGAACCCGGTCCTCACGCGATACGTCGATCTCTACGTTGCCGCGAAGGAATCGCTCAATTCAGCACCCACGCTGCAGCTGACGTTGAACGGCGGTACGCCGCAATCAATCGTATTAACGCAGCAGTCTCCGCGCGTCTTTAAGGGAAGTTATGAATTCGGCGCAAGCGGCAACGTCGTATTGACATCCAGCGCTCTGGATTCGACCGGCCAGACGGCAACCACTTCACGCACGTTTGTAGAACAGCTTGTAAAACGCGGCATGGCTGCTTTAGTGCAGAGTGTCGATGGGAACGTTCGAGTGGCGATCGGAGGCGATGCGGTGAACGAGGATATGTACTTCACCATTATTCCGGAACTCGAGGCAGATCACTCGCCGCCGCTGGTAAGCGAGATTTATAATGCGGGACCGTCGCGGGAATTCTCGACACCACTGGAGTTATCGCTTTCCTATTCCGAACGGATGTTGGGGAGTCTGAATGATCGGACGTTGGCAGTTTATCAGCTCACAAACACCGGCTGGCAGCCCCTGGACAGCCGGGTCGACCCGTTCCGGCACGTCATTTCCGCGCGCGTCAATTCGCTCGGAAGGTTTGCAATCGGCATACGGGAAGAAGGCTATTCTCAAATCGTGCCGTCTGAATATACGTTGTTCCAGAACTATCCCAATCCGTTCAATCCGTCAACGGTTATTCGTTATCATCTGCCCGCCGGTCAGGCGGGGCTACCCGTTACCGGTCGTGTCATGCTCACTGTGTACGATGTGCTCGGACAAGAAGTGAAGACGCTGGTGGATGAAATCCAGGGAGCGGGTGAACATTCGGTGAGCTGGGAACCGGGTGAGCTTCCGACAGGCGTATATTTCTACCGGCTGGAATACCGGCAACCCGGAGTGCGCGGCATGGTGTTTTCGGAAAGCAAGAAAATGTTATTCGTGAAATAAATGGTACTCGCGATGAAGAACTATCTGTATCTCATAACAATAGCGGGCTGTCTCATTCTCGGTTCCTGCTCGGGGGGAGAAGAGTCTGCCCCTGTGGAAAAAACGGCAGCGCAGCTTACCGCTGAAGGCTGGCAGGCTTACAGCGGCGGGATCTACGCAACCGCGGCCGCAAAATTCTCGGAGGCACTGACAAAAGATCCCAACTTTGTCGACGCCTATAACGGGCTCGGCTGGGCAAGAATGAAGCTCAACACACTCGCAACGGCGTTGAGTTCGTTCTCCTCAGGCTTGACGAGGGACACGGTGAATCTTGAGATTAAGGCGGGCCTGGCATTCTTATACCACGCGCAAAAAAATTACAGCCAGTCGATTCTCCTTGCCGACAATGTCCTCCAGGCGAACTCAACCTGGGCGTTCAGCCGCGATGCCGCGATCACGAGCGCCGATCTTCACCTTCTTCTTGCGGAGGATTACTTTGCTCAGGCAAGCTACGCAGCAAGCCTGCAGCAGGTGCAGGTGCTCGACGGATCATTCACGGCGGATATTTCAACCGTCGCCGGGCAGGAAGCGCTGGCGAAGAGGATCGAAGAATTGCGCGGGATCGTGTAACACGCTACTTTCCTGAGAAGCTCCTGATGACGTGTCGCACAAGAGATTGTTCAATCTCGTTGGTTGCGATAACATGACCGATGGCCGTCGGCAAAATGAAGCGCGGCTTGTTCTTTCCCCGGAACACGTTCTTGATGAGTGCCTGGAGATGTAAGTTCTGCGGACGAGGTTCAAATCCGGTCCGTTGAAGCAATGCTCCTATGCGTGTGGCATCAGCCGATGTGATAAGACGCGCTTCCCTGGCGATCATCAATTCCAGCTGTAATCCTATCAACACAGCTTCTCCGTGGCGTAGACGGTAGTTCGAGAGCACCTCCAGTGCCTGTCCAATCGTGTGACCGAGATTTAATAACATTCTACCGCCGGTCGCGTTTGTCTCGCGCTCGTCCCCGGAAACCATCCCCGCTTTCAGCGCGTTACAACGAAAAACAACGTCTTCGATGACATCGAGATTCATCCTGAGAACGTCTTCAAGATGCCGTTCAAGGAACTTGAACATCCCTTCATCCAGGTATCCATATTTAATTACCTCACCTAGACCGCAGATGAGTTCGCGGGGGGCGAGCGTTGAGAGGAAACGCACGTCGGAGAAGACAAACCTCGGCTGATAAAAAGTCCCAACGGCATTTTTCGCCAGGAGGTGATTGACCCCCGTTTTTCCTCCAATCGAGCTCTCGACTTGCGCGAGCAATGTTGTCGGGATCTGGATGAAGGGAAGCCCCCGGCGGTACGTTGATGCGACAAATCCGGCGAGGTCACCGACCACACCGCCTCCAAACGCAATCAATGCGTCGCTTCGAGGGAATTGCTGCATGAGTAACCGGGTATACAAACCATTGGCACGGGCCAGCGATTTTTGCCGCTCTCCCGGTGGAACCAACATGCTGCTCGTGTGAATGCCACACCGATGGAGAACTGCGGAAAGTTTTCGCAAGTGCAATTTTGCGACGTTGGAATCTGTCACAATAGCAACGCTTGAAGGCAACGCCGACGCGCGATACACATCTGCGAGGCGTTCGAGGATATCGATGCCGAGGTAGATCGGGTAACTCCGGTCGCCGAGATCGACAGTTGTCTTGTGCATCCGTCGAGGCTACTCGATGCGCCCGGCGAGCGCCCGGACTATATCGTCAACTGTTACGCCGACCCGGCGGTCGTTCGTGTCTATGGTAATATCCGCTTGATTGTAGAACTGCTCCCGCACTTCGAGAATGTCGTTGATCCTCTTGAGAAGCTCCTGATCGGAGAGCGGCACTCCTTCTCCCGTCCGCAGCAGCGGGCGATCGGCTTTGTGCTTCATGCGGCGGAAAATGTGATCCACGTCTGTCTTGAGATATATGACAATCCCGGTCGATTTTGCAATCGTGAGATTTGATGGTACGGTGATGGTACCTCCTCCGAGTGAGATGACGCGAAGGGCGGTCCGGCTCACGTCCTCGAGCACCTGGTGTTCGATCTTCCGGAAGCAGGCTTCTCCGTGATCGTGAAATATCTCCGAGACCTTTTTTCCTGCGACGCGTTCCACCTCTTCGTCAATGTCGATATGAGAGTAACCCAGAGTATTTGCGAGGATAGGACCAACAGTACTCTTGCCGCTTCCCATGAATCCGGTAAGATAGATGAGGCTCTTCCTTGTCGTGCTCATCGTTAGAAGTAGACCACAACGCCGAGAGTCGCGACCATGCCATCGATGTTTACTCGCGAGCTCAGCGGCTCCTGGGTCAGGTTGACGACAGCACCATTATAAACTACAGATGTCCTGGCAAACCTGTTCACCGATTCGAACTGAACGTCACGGAACTTGATCATGCTTCGCAGAGAGAACAGGTCATTCAAGCGGTATTCGACTCCGCTCACAACGTGGATGCCGGCACCGGTTGTCCGATCTGCGACAATCGCGCTTGCGCCGGCGTAGTCGTACGCACGAAAACCGGGATACAGACCTGCGCCCCCTCCCATGAAAAGTTGCACGCTCTCTCCGCTGAATGGAATGACAAAATACCCCGTAAGTTCTATCGGGAAGACCGTGAAACCGTCGCTGAGGGGAATGCTTGAAGAGGAGGTGGGTACGTTAATGACTTCGGATTTGCTCAGGTATTCGATACTGAGCCCCAGTTGTGCGCGGATACTGCTGATGTTCTTTCTGATCTCCACGCCCATGCTGAGAATATCGTCGAGAGGGAGGTATTGCCCGCGGGTTATTTCATTGGTGGCATCCGGATGGTGAAACAGCTTGGAAGAAGTGGTAAAGGCGCCGAACGTCGTAACGCTATACGTACGCTCCTGTGCCTTCGTAATGAGGGTCCCCAATGCAAGTAACATGACGCAGCACGAGCAGCCGGATCTCATCCGAAGACTCCTTCATGCTCCGCGGACTACTCTAACGATAGAAAACATCACGGTTATCGACAATCTCCGCGGATTTTTTCAAGTTATCAGCCCAATCGGATAAGAAGCGATTGCTCTTTTCCGTCCACAATTGACTGCGGAGGCTTTCCCTTTGGGTATTATATGCGGTCGAGTCAAATGGGGTCTTGGACGTGAGCCTCAGCAGATAGACACCACGCTGTCCGTCAACCGGTTTTGAAATTTCACCCGGGTTCAATGCCGTGATTGCTCCCATCAATCCCAGGTCGCGTCCAATGCCCGGAATTCCCGCGCTCATGGTAAACGCACCGAGATGTGTGAAGGGGACGTCGGGGCGTTTGAGCGAGATTTTCTGAAGGCTATCTCCGGCGGCAAGCGACCGCTGCATTTCCGATGCGATCTGCCTTACTTTTTCCATCTTACGCTCGCGTTGCACGCGCGTTTCGATCGAAGGTTTTAGTTCCTCGAACGGGCGTACACCGGCTTCTTTCACCTCGGAGACCATGAAGACGCCAAATCCATTCTGCAGGGAGACGACCTCGCTGACCATCCCGACCTTATTATTGAATGCAAACTTGTTGAGGAAGGGATTTGAACCGATACCGGGAATTGTCGCATTCTTCTGAAGCGCCGGCGTTTCCGATACATTGTATTTGCTCTGACCGGCTTCCTTGATAAAATCGCCCTGCTTGGCGAGTATTGCGAAGTCTTCGGCACGTCGCTCGACGTCGTCCTTCGTCTGTGAGCCTACATGAACCGGAAGGCGGGCATCTGCGATCCGCACTTCACGGCTGTCGTGTGAGTGCAACTTGATGATGTGGTAACCGAACTGTGATTTCACCGGGCCGACGATCTGGCCATCCTTCGCTTTAAACGCAGCCGCATCGAACTCCTTTACCATTCTTCCTTTGCCGAACCACCCGAGATCTCCGCCGCGCGAGCCCGACCCGACATCCTGTGAGTTCTTCCGCGCGAGCTCTCCAAAGTCTGCGCCTCGCCGGGCCTCCGAAGCAAGTTCTTTCGCCCGGCTCAGCGCCTTCGCGCTGTCGTTGTTTTCCGTCTTGATGAGTATGTGGCTTGCATGGACGAACTCATCCTTGCCCGCGCGGAAACCCAACACTTTAATCAGGTGATATCCGTCAAATTCCTTGGTGGGACTCAGCACGTCTCCCGCTTTCGCCGAGAAGATCGCATTCTCTTTTTCCTGACTCATGGTACCGTGTTTGTGCCAGACCGTATCATCGATAGCAGCCTCAGAGTACGTCTTTGCGAGCTCTACGAACTCCGCCCCTTCGGCGGCGCGCTTTGTGATGTCGCTGATGAGTGACAGCACGCTTTCGGTATCACTGCTGGACGGGGCAAGGTTGAAGAGCACATACTTCAATTTCCGGGACGCTTCGGCTTTGAACTCTTCGGCGTGCTCGTTGTAAAATTTTTTCAGATCCTCATCGGTTGTCTTAAAATCCTCATCCTTAACGAGTGCATCCGGGTTGAAGAAGACATAATCAGCTTCGATTCTCACGTTCTGCTCGATAAACCTCTGTACGATGTCACTCTCGGAAACGTGGACGCTTGCCAGGACCAGGCTTTGAAGCTTTTCCCTCTCGCGCTGCTTCCTGAGTGCTTTTTCCAGATCCACCATCTTTGATCGATTTGTCGGGTTCTTGAGCGCCGATTCGTACAGTATTCGATTGAACGCACCCGTTGAATCGATAAATTGTCTCTTGAGAAATTCCGGCGGGTTTTCGCCCATAACCCAATCGACGATTTCTTTGTCGGGAACTGTTATCCCCAGGCGCACGATCTGTTCATCGTACAATCGTTGTTCGACCATTTGATTCCAGACCTGGTCACGAATGACACGCAGCTGGTTCTCATCGGGGTCCGTACCGGTCTGGGTTTTCTGGTTATCGGCGGTCATGCGGACCTGGTCGGAAAACTCTTTCACCGGGATCAATTCTCCATTAACCGATCCCAATTCCTGGGATTGGGCCTGTTGCTTATTCTGGCGTCGCCCTGATAGATCGAACCCCCAGTCAAAGATGATCAAGAGAACAAAGGATCCGGCGATAAAGGGGAAAACAGTTGCCATGTTTTCCCTTATTTTTGTCATTAGGGGCATGTTTTCAGTGTATCCTTTAAAATTGCGGCTGCTGAATTGACATCCGAAGCACAAAAAATATACGAGAAAAATGGCTCAGAAGCAATGAATCTGGAGACCTATGAGCGACCCGAACTATCGAAAGTGCACGGTCTCCCGGGAGACTGTCGTTGACATTGAAAACACGCCTCCTCGCCAGGCAAGTTCCTCTTCATCCTCCACGGGAATCATTTCCATTGCTTCTTATTCATTGACCGCATATATTTGTCAACCGTTCGGCACAAAGTCATGATCAACAACTAACACTGAAATTCGAATGTCCACCTACTTTTCTCATCTTCGCTGTGACGCCTGCAATCAATCATTTTCAGCCGACACGGTTCAAACATATTGTCGAGCTTGCAACAAACCATTACTCGCAGTATACGATCTCGATTCAGCGAAGTCAAAACTGAGTCCCGATCTGTTTGCGGGGCGTGACGGGACACTCTGGCGGTATCGTGAACTTCTTCCGGTCGTCGATGATGGATCGATCGTGACGTTGGGCGAGGGGTGGACCCCGCTGATAGAAGTCGGAAGATTGAAGGATGAGATTGGAGTAGGAAAACTGTATGTCAAGGAAGAAGGGTACAATCCCACAGGCTCATTCAAAGCACGGGGACTGAGCGTGGCCGTCTCGAAGGCGAAGGAATTCGGCATCAGTGAAGCGGCAATGCCTTCCGCGGGTAATGCCGGTGGGGCACTCGCCGCGTACGCTGCAAAGGCGGGGATCAAGTCGCACATCTTTGTTCCGAGAGATACGCCCGCCGTGAATATCAACGAAGTAAAACTCTTCGGAGCTGCATTGTACCTGGTCGATGGTGTCATCAGCGATGCTGGAAAAAGAATGAATGAGATGGCGAGTGGAAGGAGTTGGTTTGATATGTCGACAATGAAGGAGCCCTATCGTCTCGAAGGCAAGAAGACCATGGGCTACGAGATCGCGGAGCAGTTCGACTGGAAGCTGCCCGATGTTATCCTGTATCCCACCGGCGGCGGTACCGGCCTGGTAGGTATGTGGAAAGCGTTCGACGAGATGGAGCGTCTCGGATGGATCTCGGGCCGGCGTCCTCGCATGGTTTCCGTACAGTCGGCGGGGTGCGCTCCCGTCGTCAAGGCATTTCGCGAGGGGAAGAAGGAGACAGCATTTTGGGAGAGTTCGCCGACAATTGCGTCGGGGCTTCGAGTTCCGAAACCATTTGCTGATGTGCTTATTCTCAAAACTCTGCACGAAAGCAACGGGACTGCAATTGCAGTGGATGATCAGGAGCTACTCGCGGATATGCATCGCGTCGCGACGACTGAGGGTATTTTCCTCTGCCCCGAAGGTGCGGCCGCGGTTTCAGCTGCCCGGCGATTGGCGAAGGAGGGATTCCTCAAGCCGGACGACGTTGTTGTCATCTTCAATACCGGGACAGGGTATAAGTACACCGAGCTTTTCCTCAGGTGAGTTTGACTTTTTGTCAATACTTTTGTATGATTGAGCAATCATACCATCATTCAAGGAGCGTGTCGATGCAAATCAAAGAAAAAATTGATAATAATGTTGCAGTGTTAAGCCTTAAAGGAGATTTCCTCGGAGAGCCGGAAACGAGCGAGGTGCGTCAGAAGATTCATAGCCTGGTGAGCGACAATGTGAAGAATGTCGTTATCGATCTGGGAGGAGTCAACTACGTGAATAGCTCCGGTCTGGGGACTCTTATTTCTGCATTGACGACGATGCGTAACGCCGGGGGGGATCTCCGTCTGGCACGGATTGGCGATAAAGTGCAAAATCTCTTCATGATCACTCAGCTTGTTAAAGTGTTCGATACCTACGAAACTGTTGATCGGGCATTGCTGAGCTTCAAGGCAAAGTAAGTACCTTCAACTTTCCGAAAGGTCGTTCCATGCGCCTTTCCTCCACGGCATTTCATGACGGGAAGCCCATCCCGACGAAATACTCCTACCATGGGGTCGTCGGCGGAAAGAACGTTTCTCTTCCTCTTGAGTGGAGCGATGCTCCTCGAGGCACACGCTCCATCGCCCTGTCACTTATCGATCCCCACCCCGTCGCGAAGAATTGGATACACTGGTTTGTGATAAACATTCCCCCGGGTGTCACCTCTCTTGCTGAAGGGGCTTCGGAGACCGGTATGCCACCCGGCGCGAAAGAACTGTACAATTCGTATGGAACGACAGGCTACGGCGGACCCGAACCTCCGAAGGGCTCCGGGCCGCACCCGTATGTCGCCACCATTTTCGCGCTCAGTGTGGAAAGCCTTTCCCTCTCACAGAACGCTACTCTCGGTGCTTTCGAAAAAGCGCTCGAAGGGAAGGTCCTCGCATCCGCCAAGTTGACCGGCATTTATGAGCGGTGAGGGCGGTTTCCTTCCTGCCGTTGTTGTCTCAGGAGAAGGAACGATGATGCATTCGCGGGAGGAATTCATATGCTGACGACGGCGACCATGCGGGTCAGGGCGAATTTCAACGACAACGCCTTGCTGAAGTCTCTCATTGTCGTTTACGGTATCGTGTGGATTGTAACTGCAATCAACCCCTTGTACCGGACAGATTGGTTGCTGGAAAACGTTCTCGTGGCCGTATTCCTTCCGCTTCTGGTACTAACGTATCGGTTTTTCCCGTTGTCTGATCTCTCATATCTCGTTATCGCACTGTTCATGATGCTTCATGCCGTCGGTGCGCGCTACACGTACGCCGAAGTACCGCTCGGCTACTGGTTGAGAGATGCCTTCCATCTTCACCGGAACCATTTCGATCGTATCGTGCATTTTTCTTTCGGATTGCTCATGGCCTACCCGATACGGGAAATCTTCTTGCGGCTGGTCAGCGTGCGGGGATTCTGGGCATACTACTTTCCGATGGACGTTACGCTGGCGTTCAGTGCCCTGTATGAGATTATCGAAATGATTGTGGCAAAGCTCGTTTCGCCGGAGGCCGGTGATGCCTACCTCGGAACGCAAGGCGATGCTTGCGTTGCCTTTCTGTGACACGGTATTAACTGCGAGAAAACCGCGGGATCCGGCATATCCAACCGAGCTGAAAACCATCGGAGATCACCTCAGGAAGCGGCGGCTTGACCTGAATCTTCTTCAGAAAGAGGTGGCTCAGCGGATTGGAGCCGATACGACATCGCTTTGGGCGTG
>DASYTP010000034.1:0-2868 GCA_036002145.1 Bacteroidota bacterium
GACGGGGCTGTTACCGAGAGTCACGCTGCAAATCAACGGTTTCCCGAAGAAATCACGAACTTGTTCCACGGGGACAAGCGCCGGGTTCGTTGTAGGGTAACTTTCCTGCTGATATCCGTTCGGATCGATGTGTTGCTGGAAGTATCCCTGGCGGTAGAATAGTCCGACGCCAACGAGGCCGAGCCCGATGTCGCTCGCAGACTTCACGTGATCGCCGGCCAGGACGCCGAGTCCACCGGAGTAAAAGGGCAAGCATTCGTGTAATCCGAATTCTGCGCAGAAATACGCGACAAGCCCTTTCTTTTTTTCTTTCAAGGAGCGTTTTGAGGGCTTCGCGTGCATGTACTGTTCGAACGAGGTCAGGATCGCTTCGACGCGTGCAAAAAAATTCTTGTCGCCAAACCGGGCCTTAAGTTCCCCCTCCGAAAATTGCGAGAGTACCGCCACAGGATTATGGCTTGAAGACTGCCAGATCAGAGGCGAAAGCTCCTGGAATAATTGCTGCGCCTGCGGGTTCCAGCTCCACCAGACATTGTGGGCCAGCGCGTGTAGTCGCTTGATGCTGTGGGAAAAGTCGTTGCCCGATTTCTTTTTCAATTGGTCCTTTGCACTGAGTTCATTTCTTCAGGTAGCGCATCGTCAAAATGGTAATATCGTCGGATTGCGGGGCCCCCGCTGTGAACGCCTTGACCTCATTCTCAACGGCCTTGATCATGTCTGAAAGAGAGAGTGACGCGGTTAGTTTCAGGCAATCCATAAGGCGGTAATCCTCGAAGAGCTGGTGATCGACGGTCATTGCCTCGGTAACTCCGTCGGTGTACATGAAGATCGTATCACCGGGACTGAGGTGGATCTTTTGAACATCGTACTCCAGGTCAGGCATCATCCCGAGCAGCATCCCCCCCGTCTGCGGGAGCATTTCAACGCTGCCATCGGGGTGAATGAGGTATGGTGAATTATGTCCACCGTTGCTGTACTGGACGTCCCCCGTCCGCGTATTCAGGATCGCGTAGAAGATCGTCACAAACATTGCCTCATCTTTTTCAGGAATTAACAGCATATTCAATCGACGCAGACATTCCCCGGGGTTCACAACCTGGGATGCAAGGGCCTTCAGCAACGTCCGGCTGACGGCCATAAAAATTGCCGCAGGTACCCCCTTGCCCGAGACATCACCGACGACAAACGCCAACCGGTCGTTATCGATGAAAAAGAAATCGTAGAAATCTCCGCCGACTTCCTTCGCGGTCACCATCTCGGCGTAAACGTCGAACTCCGTACGGTCCGGAAACGCCGGGAATCTCCTCGGGAGGATCGATTGCTGGATGCGCGCGGCAATGTTCAAATCCCGTTGAACGGAAATCAGTTTTTCGTGTTCGGCAAGAGCCTCTTTGACAGAGAGAAGGTGCTGGAGAGTCTTATTGATCGTGACCTCGAGATCGGCGAAATCGATTGGCTTGGTGACAAAATCGAATGCACCGCGATTCATGGCGGTCCGGATGTTCTCCATGTCGCCGTAGGCGGAGACGATCACTGCCTTTAATGCCGGGTTCTTCAATTCGGTGAGTTTAAGAAGCAACGTCAACCCATCCATTTCCGGCATATTGATGTCGGAAAGGATCATACTCGTATCGGGGTGATCGACGAGGCGCTGCAGCGCTTCGACGCCGTTTTGCGCGAAGATAAACTCATACTCGTTGTCCCGAACCTGTTTGCGGAATCGCTGACGTATCAACGACTCGAGGTCGGGCTCATCATCGACCACCAGCATCTTTACCGGCAAGGCGTGGTTCTCCTCTTACTCGAAAGATTTATCATCACGATTTTCAACTTTCTAGGATTTCGACAGGTCCAGGACTTCTTTTCTAAGCTTTTCAAAATCAATCGGCTTGGTAAAATAATTCTCCGCACCATATTCCATGGCGGTTTTGTAATTCTGCTCGTCGCCGTAGGCGGTGATCATGCACACCTTGAGCTGTGGAAAGTGATGCTTTACATCTTTCAACAGCTCGAGTCCTGTCATCCCCGGCATGTTGATATCCGAGAGAATAAAAACAATATCCAGGGGAGTGAGATTTTTCAGAAATGTGAGTGCATCCTCGCCGGAAAACGCGAAGTGGAACTCTAACGAACCATCCCGCAGTTCTCTCCGAAACCTCTGGCGAAACAAGAATTCCACATCCCGTTCATCATCGACGATCAATATCTTCATAGCCATCTCCTTAATTATGTCTTCTCCTTCGGAAGCGTGATAATAAACTCTGCATAGTTCCCCTCTTCCGTCTCAACTGCGATTTCTCCACGATGACCATGGACGATGATATCGTAGCTGATTGATAATCCTAACCCTGTGCCCACACCGGTGGGCTTTGTCGTAAAGAACGGCGTGAAAATCCTCTCCCGTAGGGGGGCAGGAATACCGCGTCCGTTGTCGCGAATACGAATCTCAACTTTGTCTCCCAAATTCTTTGTGCGGACGCAGATCGTGGGCATGAAGGACGGCCCTGCCGACTTCTTTTTTTCATTCGCTGCGTAACAGCCATTATTGGCAAGATTCAGAAATACCCGGCTCAGGTCCTGCGGAACAACGTTCATCATCCCGATGGATTGATCGTACTCGGTAATGATCTTCACGTTAAATGTGGGATCTTGGGCGCGCAAACCATGGTATGCAAGATTTATGTATTCTCCGAGCAACGCGTTTATTTCGGTCGGTTGTTTTTCTCCCGCCTTCCCACGGGAATGAAGGAGCATCCCTTTAACGATGCTATCGGCGCGCTTCCCATGCTCGTTGATCTTCGATACATTTTGCTCGAGATCTTTCAAGATATCTTCAATAGCCAGAATAGTTTTGCCGTCCAGCTTATC
>DASYTP010000035.1:0-4046 GCA_036002145.1 Bacteroidota bacterium
AACTTCTTACTTCTTACTTCATACTTCTTACTTTTTAATCGCGTTCCTCTATTCATACCTCAGCGCATCCACGGGATTGGCGATTGCGGCTTTGAGAGACTGTATGATAATCGCAACGAGCGCCGCGGCAAGTGCTGCAGAACCTGCAAGTAGAAAGGTCCACCATGGCAGGTCCATGCGATACGCAAAATCCTGCAACCACACGCTCATGAGGTAGGCTGCGACCGGCCACGCAACAACATTGGCAGCCACAATGAGCTTAAGATATTCCCTCGAAATCAATGCGATGATTCCGGGAACCGTCGCTCCAAGCACCTTGCGGATGCCGATTTCCTTCGTCCGTTGGCGGACCGAGAGGGCCACCAGGCTCAGCAGACCCGACGACGCAACGACAATGGCGAGCAGCGATGACCAGCCGAGCATCGTTTGGAACTGTTCTTCTCTCTTGTACACGCGGTCAACGGCGTCGTCGAGGAAGAAGTAATTAAATGGAGATGAAGGTACGACCTGTTTCCACGCCTCGTTAAACGACGAGAGTGTGCGATGCAAATCGTGTGATTGCACACTCACTGTCAGGTCTGCGTATTGATCGAGCCAGGGTCGGTTCGTGAAAATGAGCGGCTCAATTCTGTCGTGAAGTGTCGCATAATGGAAATCCTTCACCACGCCGATCACCTCGTGATCGCCGTTCCTTCTTATCGTTTTTCCGATGGGGTTGTCCCAGTTCAATTCCCGCGCAAGAGTCTCGTTGATGAGATACGCATCCTTCTCGGCGGCGGATCTCCCGGAGAAACCGCGTCCCCGCGCAATATCAATTCCGTAGGTCGACAGGAATGCCGCATCGACATCCACCACGTGAATCATCATCGGAGTGGAAGATCCTTCCGGGAAATAGCCATTGCTCGTGAATCCATCGTGCGGTACATCCGACGATCCCGCGACCGAAACAACTCCCGGGAGCCGGGAGAGAGCAGCCTTGAGCGCCTCGTACCTGCTCCTTGCCTCATCACCGATCAACGGAAGTACAACCATGTTGTCCTTGCGGTATCCAAGGTCCTTTGATTTTACAAACCTCAGTTGACTTCCAATTACCATAGTGCTGATGCCGAAACCGATCGAGATGGCAAACTGGAGAATGAGGAGAATATTCCGGGACGTCTTCTTGAACGTCGCGGTTCCACCCTTCAATGTACGCGCCGCCTCCATCGATGAAAGTGACAACGCCGGATACAGACCGCTTGCAAAAGCCACAAGGAATGATATTCCGACGAGAATCGCAGCCGTAGAAACCCTCATCTGAGAGACAAAGATCGACGTCCGGCCGGTCACTTCATTGAAAACGCCGGACAAGATCTCGAGGAGTAGCAGCGACGCGATGACGGCAACTCCTGAAAGAACGAACGATTCCCCGAGAAATTTCTTCACGAGGCTGCTCCGAGTGGCCCCAAGCACTTTGCGGATGCCCACCTCCTTCGAACGTGAAAGGGACTGTGCAGTCGCCAGGTTCACGAAATTCACACATGCAATAAACAGGATGAGTATGGAAATGGCGCCCATGACGGAGAGGTTTATGCGGACGGATTCCGACTCCGGATTATATCGGAGGTGAATGTCTCTCACCGGTTGGAGATACGGTTCATAAGATACCCCGATGCCGGAGAGTTGCTTGTTGATGTGCCTCCACATCAGGTCGGGAAACTTTTGTTGAACAGCTTCCGGACCCGCGTTCGCGGCGAGGAGAACATAAGTGACGTATTGATTCCCGCCGTCCCAATCGAGAAAGAGATTCGGAAGCCTGTAGAGAGTCGAGAACGAGATGAGCGCCTCGAACCGGAGATGGGAGTTTGGAGGGGGAGGCTGAATAATCCCGGTGACTATATAGATATTGCCGTTGTCCAGCTTGACGATCTGGCCAACCGGATTTGTCTCTCCGAAGATTCGGATCGCGATCTCGCGGGTCAGTACAATTGAAAACGGCTGTGCAAGGGCAGACCTGGAATCACCCTCGAGGAGCGTGAATGAGAAAAGATCGAACAGGGTAGAATCGGCGAACGCGATACCGTCGACTTTGAACGCTTGTTCGTTGTGCGAAATGTACGCCGGCCTGGGAGTCGATAGCCTGGCGTAATTCTCAACCTCCGCAAACTCCGATTTCATGGCCGGTCCGATGGGAGGCGTAAATTCGGGAGTCTCGCTTGGCGCGGATCCCTGTTTCCTGGAAATGACTGAGACGCGATACAGCCGATCTGCTTTCTCATGAAACTCATCGTAGCTGAGTTCAAACTGGATATACAGTACGATCAGGAACGCGATGGCGAGTCCGATCGCCAATCCGCCGATATTGATCGACGAATACAGTGGATGTTTTGTCAGGTATCTAAATGCAACCTTGAAGTAGTTCGAGAACATGAGAAGGCGTTAGATGTTAGGTATCAGGTGAATGGTCATAGGATTCAGTTTTTGGATGCCGGTCATCTGGCTTCACTTTTCACTTTTCACTTTTCACTTTCTACTTTTTACTTCATTACTGTCCGTGCACGGTCCAGTGATCGGGCAGTCGCAAGATTAATGTAATTCACGAGAGCAATGAGAAGAGTGACAACTCCGATGAAGAGAAAGAAGTACACCGATCGCTTGCTTCCCTCCACCGCCCGTGGGGCGAAAACGGCCTCGTTCAGATGTACGTCGCTCAGGGGCTGAGCGTTCACCCGAACGGAGGCCTTGATTCGATCATAATGATCCTTCCGATGCTGCATCGCTACGTTCGTGAATTTGCGCTCGACATCGGGTATATTTGCATCCGGCCTCAGCTGGACATAGGTATAGAAATTATTCCAGGTCCAGGCCGCCAATGGATCATTATATTTGCTTCTTTGAAGAAGGTCGGCCATTGAAAGGAGGAAGTCGAACTGCAGATGAGAATTGGTCGGGACATCCTTGAAAACGCCGTCGACGCGGAACGCCCCGCCGATCCATCCCGTGACGTTGAGCATCTTCCCCATGGGCTCTGCGGAACCGAAGTACTTCCGGGCCGACGACTCCGAAATGAGGATGGTCCCGGACTCTGCCAGTGCGTGACCTGGATTCCCCGAGACCAGCGGATAGGAAAACATCTGGAGAAAGGACGGGTCAACGTACCAAACATTCCTTTCCTCGAACGCTTTATCGGGAAGTTCCTTGCTCGAGATCACAGGATCGTTATAATCCGGATGGAGCCGGGTGAAGCCAACGACCTCCGGCACTTCCTGTGCCAGCGCTGGACCAAGGGCATATCCGGTCAACGCATCGGTCTTCGCATCTCGGGATTCCGTTCCTATGACCCTGTAGAGGTCGGGGTAGTTCGTATTAAACCTGTCGAAGCTGTACTCCTCCACGACGTACTGGAAGATCAGGAGGCAGCACGTGAGTCCAAGCCCCAGACCGGAAATGTTGATGAGAGAATAGCCCTTGCGCCTGAGAATGTGGCGAAGAGCAACTTTCAGATAATTCGCAAGCATGAGAAGTGTTAGGTGTTGGGTGTTAGGTGTTTGGTTTCAGGATTCAGGATTCAGGTTTCAGATTACGGGTTTCGGGTTTCGGGTTTCCATTTCATGCTTAAACTTACCTTTTAACTTTTACCTTTTACCTTTTAACTTTTAACTTTTTCCTCAAACTTCACAACCGGACCTGCTCTTTGATATTCTCAGTCACGACGTGACCGTCAAAGAGGTTGATGATCCGGTGACTGAATTCGGCATCGTGAGCCGAGTGGGTGACCATCACTATCGTCGTCCCTCCTTCATTCAGGTCGGAGAGGAGTTTCATGACTTCATTTCCGTGGGCGGAGTCGAGGTTACCCGTCGGTTCGTCCGCAAGAATGAGTTTTGGCTGTGCGATAATCGCACGGGCGACGGCCACACGCTGTTGCTGTCCGCCGGAAAGCTGCTGGGGAAAATGATTTTTCCGGTGCATCACCTGCATATGCTCAAGCACGCCGTTGACCCGCTTTTGCCGCTCGGACGATGAGACCCCGAGGTAAAATAGGGGAAGCTCGACATTCAGATCGG
>DASYTP010000036.1:0-11998 GCA_036002145.1 Bacteroidota bacterium
TTGACCAGAAACTCTCTCCTTCGATGCTGATCATCGGATAAACGAACCGCAACGCGATCGATGCGATGAGAAATGCGTCGAACATCAGCAACACCAGGTAAGACACCGTAAGGTACGCGGGGAGCGTAGCGTTGAATTGCAGCTTGGCGATGCTGATGATGAACGTCACCACGAGCAGCATGATCACCCCGAAGTGAATCCACTGGCTTGGCTCACGGATAAACTGCCAGAATTCCTTCCTGAGGATGACGCTCGCCTGCGGCTCCATGCGCGGCGGCCGGGACAACGAAAGAAATTGCAGCATCGACGACTGTTCTTCGGTGGAGTGCCGGAGGCTGAGCGAAGAAATCCAGCTTGAATAAAACAATTTCCTGGCGACGAGCACCATGCCGGCAAAGCATACACCCGCCATGCTGAGCATAAACAGCGCGTAACGCTGTGCGAGCGTGTCGTTCCCACGCATCGTCCAGTACAACGATTCCGCGATCCAATGGTTCGGGAGAAACCTGACGAACGGTGGATCGAGAAACGCGAAGTATTGATCGACATGCGGATAATGCATCATGACAGAATCGACAAGCTGCAGCGGATTCGTGGACTTGAAGAATACAAACAGCGATCCGAAGTACAGAAGCGAGAGGATCGCGACAACATACCCGACGCCGATGCGGTGGGCGAGCTTCATGAGAACCATCAGCGCCGTGACAGCGATGCATCCGGCGATCAACATGAACGGGACAAATTGAACGACGATCGTTTCGAGGTAAAAATTCCACGGCATCCTGAAATGCGAGCCGTAGCCCAGGAGAACCGACACGACGATCACAAACAGAACGGTCGAGCTGTAGAAGAAATTGTCCAGGAATTTCACGATGAAGACATTGACGTGAGGAACCGGTTTGGTGAGCAAATACTCGGTCTCTCTCGAGCGGTAGAACGTCGCATACGAGACAATAATATTACCGACGTTGACGGAGACAAACAAGACGAAGAGAAGCATAGAGAGAAATCGATGAAGCAGGAAGAGGCCCAGGTGCGCTTCATTGAGCAAGTAGGTCGTGAGAGTCCGCGCGAAGAGGAACGCCCCAAGGGAAAATCCGCCGAACACGATGAGAGAGCTGATGTGCTTGAAGACGTTCTTCGCATTCAGCTCCGTAGAGAGCTTGAAAAAAATCCGAATCTTGAAGAGGAGAATATGGAGCAGCAATGCCACGGCGAACTTATTTCGTTAACTCCAGGAAGAGGGACTCGAATTTGCCGTTGTGTTTGACTTTTAGCAATTGAAGCGCTCCAATACTATCTTCAAAAATGAGTTTCCCATGCTTCAGGATTCCGACCCGGTCGCACAATTCCTCGGCAACAGTCAGGCTGTGGGTTGACATGAATATGGCGACGCCTTCATTCGATTTCTGCTTGAGTACGCTTTTCACGATGTGAACGCTACGAGGATCAAGACCGACCATGGGCTCGTCGATGACGAGCGCTTTCGGCTCATGCAGTAATCCGGAAGCTATCACGATGCGCTGACGCATCCCCTGCGAGTAGTATTCCGTCCGGCGGTCGATCCACGATTCGATCTCAAATAGCTCGGCAAGGTGCGCGATCCTTTCCGTCGTCCTGCCGTGGTTCATGCTGTAGAGGCCGGCACTGAAATGCAGGAACTCCCTTCCGGTAAGCTTCTCGTACAGGAATGGTTGATCTGGGATGTAACCCGTGCATCGTTTCGCCTCCGTCGGATCCCTTTGCATGTCATGGCCATTGATCGAGATCGTGCCGGAGGTGGGAGTAAACATGCCGGACATCATTTTGATGGTGGTGGTCTTCCCCGCACCATTGGGTCCCAGGATTCCGTAAAACTCGCCGGGCTTGATTTGAATATTCAGCTCATCCACTGCCGTGAAGTTGCCAAAACGTTTTGTGAGGTCGGTAATCTTTATCATATGAGATTCATCAATATAACAATAATGTTTGAATTTCTCTCTCTACTCTCATTTCTGTTGGATATCGGGCATGAATTCCGTATATTTTCAATCCTACGTCGAAAGGACGCGTAAGAATTATCACGTTCTCGAACGCACAGGCTGAAGTGGCGAAACTGGCAGACGCGCTGGACTCAAAATCCAGTCCGGCTTACCCCGGGTGTGGGTTCAACTCCCACCTTCAGCACGAAGAATCAAGTTAAAAGTTTAAAGTCAAAAGTTAAAAAAGTTGGGCGGGGCGAATTCATCCGGAGCAAGACGCCGTCCGCGACAGGGCACCGCACTCCTCAAACAGGCAAGCATTTTGGCCTCATCTTCCCCCCTTCGGCGCTTCATGACTGCGGTCTCCCGCTTCATTATTTTATCGGGAGTGTTCGTTGTGTTCGTTTCGCTCCTCGGTCAGGCTCAGACGAAACGGCAAACGATTCTTGAAGACCATTTTCAACACTATGCGGACGGTTCAGACGGAAGTCCGGGCTGGCGCCCGGTCAAGGGCCAGTGGCAGATCATTAACGGTACGTATGTCCAACAATCCGCGGACTACGACTGTGCAAGCCTGCTCGATACCTATCTTAATGAATCTTTCCAGATAGAAACGGAGTTCGAGCATCTCGACGGCGAGGTCGGCGTGGGATTCGTGTTCTCTTCCCAACGACGGGATAATATCGAGTTTGCCCAGATGGTCAGATTCGATGGTAACCGCGTACTTCTTATGGGCTACTTTCAAAATGGAGAATTCAATGCCTCGCACTCTGCGAGATCACCGGATATCGCGGTGCGGACGAAACACACGTTGACGCTCCGGGTGGACCGAGATGCTCAATCCCTCGATGTTCTCCTCGACGGGAACGATCTCTACAGGGGAGCTTCTCTCCGCTACCTCGCAGGCTACGTCGGGCTCCAGAGCTCCGCCGGTCGTGTCAGGTTCCACCGCGTCAAGCTTACCCGGCTGCCGATGCGCTCCACACCGACAGAGTTAAACTGGGTCAGGCACTTCGCCCTTTCCCCCTCTCAGCAGTTTGTTTCGCCGAACGAGAGGAAAGGGGTAATACAGTTTTTCGACGACAGCGGGAAGTTGCTGAAAGAAATCGGCAAGCCTGCAGGTTTAGGAGGACAACTGCATCAGCCGGGTGCATTAGCCTTCCTCGATGATTCCACTCTCGTCATCACAGATCGTGGGAGTAACCGGATTCATTTGTTCTGCATCGACGGAAGGTGGAAAAACTCCACCGGCTGGAGAGGGTCCATGCCGGGGCAGCTTGATGACCCGGTCGCCGTGGTCACCAACACAGCACGACAGATTTTTGTTCTCGAGAAGAGAAACCATCGCGTTCAGGTGTTCAACGACAGCCTCCTTCCGATGGGAATATTCGCAAGCGACATACTCAGAGAACCTCTTGACTTGGCGATCCAGGACAGCAATGTGTACATCGTCAACACCGGACTAAGCCAGGTTGAGCGCTTTACATGGAATGGGAAAAAAGCTTCGCCGGTAACGTCGCTGAGTTATGGGGGCGGCGAGGGGCGGGGGATTGCCGTACACGACGATACGATCTATCTCAGTGTGGTCAACGAAGTTCGGGCATACCTCACTTCAGGTGCTCTTCTTCATACCTTCCGAGCCCGGAGTGTGAACTTCGTTCTTCCCCAGGGAATTGTCGTCGACAACGCACGCAGGATCTACATCGCAGATTTCTTTTTCGGAAGAATCCTCCAGACAACCAGCGACCTCCTGGATCCCACGCCGAACGTTAGCATTTCAGATTCGGTTTCGGGGATCATCGAGTGGGAAAGTGTCGAAGCTGAACCGGGACAATGCAGCTATACCGCGTTCGGGTCGGACCTGGGTCGAATGGCACTGGACGACGTGGAAAGTGAATCGACACACCATAAAATCACCCTCCGACAACTCCACCCGGGATTTACTCATCCTTTCACATTTTATCCCTCCATAAGAGAGATTCCGCTTCGAGGCGGCGCCTGGCGATCGCCGCGGTACTCACTCACGACCTCAGCCGGAAGTGGAACTAAACTTTACTCCCGGCTTCCGATCGCGGCTCTCATCTTTACCAATGTGCACGACACTGCAAATGCCCGCTCGACCGTGTCGCCACAACCTCTTCTGGATGAACGCGAAATCGAAAGAATCAAGCGCCAGATCTCTGACGCAGCCCGATTCTACTGGATCCACTCCGGAATGAGGCTTTTTCTCGACATCGATTACATCATCGTCCGGGATTCTCTGCAGCGTCAGGAACTCTACGGCGGCGAGTGGTGGTATCCTCCTCGCGATTCGATGCTCGAACATATTCTCACCGTCAATGGGAGGAGCATCGGCGATTTCAGCGGGATCCTCTATCTCACCTGCACTCAAGCGTATGATACGGCGATGCGAGCGTACGTCCTTGCCGGGAAGGGGGGCGCCTTCACCAATGGCGTCGGCACCGGAAAAGGTTACGGGATTTCGTGGTGGGATGTGACCGGAGCGAATCACAACGCGGGCAATAACTGGCTCATGGTGCATGAGTTTAATCACCAGCTCGACGATATTTTTACCGCAAGCGGCTATCCTGAGTACTGGTTTAATCACATCTCTCCCACCATCGGCACGGCGGCGAAGTTTGGTGAACACTTCGATGCCAACCGTTGCATCATTCGGATGGTGCCGGGAGAAGAGTGGCTGGACCTGCGCTACACAAAACTTCAATCGGCGCGTGACGCGGACGAGGACGGCATTCCCGACAACGATTCCACCCTTCCGTTGGATGAAGCAAGGCTCGGCAGCGACTCAACGAGATCGGATACCGACGGCGATGGTGTGGGGGACTTCGACGAGCTGGCGTTCTCAAACTGGATTCGTGAAGGATGGGGAGAAACCATGTCCGCCAACACTATGATGCCGAATCTCCACGACCGGGACACCGATCATGACGGCATCCCCGATGGAGAGGATCCGATTCCATGTTCGGCACTCACTTCAGCAATTCAATTTGGAAAACCGACGCGCATCGGCAAGCTTCAGGATGGTCGATTCAGCGGCGTGGTGGAATCGTGGTGGGACGAAGACTCTCTCTATTTCTTGATGGCTCTGGACCGCAGCGTTCCCGTGAAGGTGATGGTCGATGGGCACGATGACGGATGGTTTACCGGACGCGAGAATATTCTGTTCACGCTAACACCGGACGGAGACTCACTTGTGACAAAGGCTCAGGTGTTTAATGCAACAGACCCTGCAAAATGGCCCTTCATGGATGATGAACTGCCTGGAAAGCTTCATTTCAATGTTCGATTGTCTCGCAACTCGACTGGGTATGAACTTCGGATCGCTCTCAGGCAGGATCGATCAGCGGGTTTTTCAATCCACGATCACTCTACCACGGGTGTCCTCATCGGGTTTCTCCTCCCCTCCGATGATGCGGGGAACAAACGTTATGTCGACCTGTTTGAGCCGAACCGCTTTATCGAATTGACGTTTGTGAAGTAAGGCTCATCAACGTATTAACACGAACTTCCCGATCTGAGAGCCGGTCTTCCCCCCTCCGGCATCGAGTGCGTCCACCGTGAAGATGTAGACTCCGCTCGCCAGAGCACGATTACTTTCACTCACGAGATTCCATTCGAGCTCCCCTTTGTTCTCCAATTGGGGATTCTTCTCCTCCGCCGCCTGCTGGTAGGCGTCGTAGTCCAGTGCAGCTATCTCATCGCCGACCAGGGTAAAGATTCTGATCCTGCAACGCTTCGGCAAATGGATGAACTTTATAAGGCGTTTGTTTTCATTCCATGCGCCCGATCTCCCTTCCCATCCGCCGTTTTCAAACGTGTAATCGGCATCAACCCGGTACGGGTTTGGCACGGCAAGCACCTCGCCTGCACTCTCCGCAGCAGAGAAGTAGAGATCGACCCGAGTCGCGTTCTCGCTTATCGGCGATTCGACGCCCGGCGCTAGCAGCGAGTCGACTCCTCCCTCAGGCCTTTGGAGAAACGAGAGATCGGGTATTCCAAACGACGTCACCGCATACCAGTATCGCTTGCCTCGCACCAGGTTGGTATCGACGAATACCGAATCGACGCCCACGTTGTAATTGAAACTATCGTCGGAATAATCGAACTCTTTCAGGAGGGTCCAGTTTTTGTCGTTGGGTGTCGTATTATTCGGATCTTCCGCCCGATAGAGCCTGAAGCCTTCATGAATCCTCCCGCCGGGGAGAACCCCTTCGCTCGTGCACGCGTGCCCCTGGGCACAAGAACCGGTGCCGGGAGGATCGCAGGGCGGATTGATTCTTCGCCAATGATCCGGCGGGAATGAGCCGGCAATTCTGTTCGAGTCGTCCCAGACTGTCGCCGGACCGCTTCCACCACCCTGAGCCTGGCTGGGATACCATCGCAGGGTTACCTTCTTAAACCCCGGTTCCGCGACAAGCTTCGGCGAGGGCAAGCGCGCCGTGGTCTTATAGCCTCGCTTGAACAGTTTGAGGGCCTGCTGCGCATTGTCCCGCAGATTATGCACACCGCTCTCAACACCTTCGGCTCCTACTACAGCCATAGAAATCTTAAGTGTGTCGCCTTTCTTCAAAGAATCAAACGGTCCGAAGGAATAGAAAAGCCGGACGTCCGAGGGTAATTCCGGAGATCCGCACGTTCCAATGTCACTCGGGAAGTTCTCTCCGTTGAGCCAGCCGTAAACAATCGAATCTCGCGTCGAAAAATCACCCGCACTAAATGGTTGATATATGAACCGAAGCTGATCGAGTGGTTTAGGTGTCCCAAGCACGGTTAACCCGAGTGGAGTTGAACCCCGGTCCTGCGCATTGTGAACGTATGCCGTGTACAAATCCGGCATATAGCATGTATAGTCATGCGTCCAATAGCTGTTGATATCGACGGGTCCAACATCAAAGTCCGCGATGAAGCCGATGTACACGTCGGTGATGGTGTTCTTACCCACGTTGATAAAGTAATAATCCATCGGCAGGAGACCTTCGGCGAAGGAACCGCGCCAGGCGTATGACTTCTGAATGACTTGAATACCCATCCGGATGTGCCCGGAAGGGGCTACGGTGGAATTATCGACTGTATCGGCCACAGAGAGGTATAAATCGTTGTCGGAGAGCGCGGCGAAATCCTCATCGACGTGAGGTTCACCGTGATCGGGAAGCCCGTTCTTCTCCGTATACTTGTTCTTATCGTTCTTTGCGGGTAGTCCGCCGGTATTCGGATCCGGGTGACACTTGTCTCGCTTCGTCGGATCATAATTATCACCCGCGGGATCGGGATTGGTCGCGGCGTCGTACGCTTTGCCGTCGCAGCTTAATTCGAGCTGGTCGGGAAGTCCATCAGCACCGACGTCGTCGGTCAGGGCATTCCAGTCGCCATCGTTGTCGACCCCGTCGAGTTCATCTTCGTCGACCCTGCTATCGCCGTCGTCGTCACAGTCTCTCCGGTTCACAGCCTTCTCGAGCATTCGTGGAGGATCGAAGTTGTAATCCCAGGTGACGTCGCCCGCGATGGTCCGCCAAATCTTTTGCCGGAGTGTATCCTTGAGCGGGGGTACGAATTCTTCGCGGGCATCTTCCGAATTATACGTTTCAGAGACAAATCGTGTGCCGTTGATCTTACCCCCGATACAGGGACCGGCCCCGTACAGATGTTCGACGCACGAAGTAGTGCCCGCAGGGTATTCGCACCCGATTCCCGTACTGCAATCCCCAGGCGGTAGTTCCGATGCGTCTCCGCCGTATGCCAATATCCCCATCGCTGCCTGGTTGTTCAGCCAGAGTTTGATGCTGAACCCTTGAAGAGCCTTCTTCGACCACGAACGGGGATCAGCGGTCTTCTGCAGGCCTCTGATCACCTTACTCTTGTCAGGTCCTTTTCCCATCGATGACCATGTCAACATAACGGTCACCATCAGCATATGGAGAATAGTTCTTCTCATGCGCAGCACTCCCCGGGATTACTTTCGTTCTTCCTGACTAAACCATCCGGGGATCGGGGAGTTCGTCATATAAAACGATTTCCTCGTACTGTGTTCGGCAGGTGTCGGGCTTCCCAGATCGTTCGCATAACGGGCGATCGACCAGCCGTCAGGGATCGGACCGAGCGGATCATCATTTACATAATTAGGATCATAGAACGGATCTGAAGGCGCAGGCTTATAGTTCCCATACCGGATTTCGTCAAGCACCTTTGTTGTGAATCGTACGATCTTGCCGGTTCCAAGCTCAAACTGTCCCGAATTCTTGACGAGCCGAACCTCCCCCGATGAGAGGAGGCTCCACAACACCGGGTTAACAGGGTTAAAAGTCACCGTGCGAAATTCCGTATTTGTCACGAGACTTATGGAGTCGAATCCGATGGAAAAGTTCACAATATCGGACGAGCCGGGACCGAGCTTGAAATGATCTTTAAACTTTGTGCTATCGTTATTAATAATCGCAAAGCCACTCTGCGGAATACCCCTGCCTAAACCGTTGAAGAAATTAACAAAATGAACGATCCCTGTGTCGGTCCGGACAATAAAATCAAAATTGACGAGTCCCGTCACTGGATCGAAGAAGAAGTGCTTCTTCTGGGCGAGCATACTCAGCTGATAGTAGTTCAAGATCGCCGTCGTCGGAGGGAAAATAAATACTCCTCCGAACAAGTTCGCGGTCGAATTACTGGTTTGAGATCTCCAGCGCTCCCCTCCATCGGTGGTGTTGATGACCGTACCATTATCTCCGAAGGCCCAACCTCTCAAGCTATCGGTAAAGACAATGGAATTGAGTTTTGACGATGTGTTACTCGACTGGCGGTACCAATGTCTCCCGTTATCATCCGTTCGAATAATGAGGCCGCCGTCTCCGCAAACCCACGCTCTGCCGCGCTTGAAATATGCCTGGGTAGTAGTAGTATAACCCGAGAATCCACCGCGCAACGTCGTGGAGACGCCGCTCGACTCAGGAAGCCAGATGGGTGCGGTCGCCCCGCCGCTCCGTGTATGGGCAATAGCGCCATTTTCACCGACCGCCCAGCCGGTGTCATCCGAGAAGAAAATTCCATAAAAATTGGTCGTGGCAAAAATTTCCGGAAGCGTCTGCGGTGTCCAGGCAGATGCGCTAGTTCTTTTTATCACCGTCCCTGAATCACCGCAAACCCATATATGAGTGAAATCCACTAACGCGAGTGAGTGCAAGTTCTTCGTCGTGGCAGGAACGACGTTCTGGAGTTGCCAGGATTGGCAGCTATTCGTTGTTCTAAAGATCTGCCCTCTGTCGCAGGCAATATAACCCGCTTTGGAGGTCGCCGTCGGGTCTGTCATCGAACGAAACGAGATTGCATTGATACTCCTCGTCGTCGGGCTCAAAACATTCTGAACAGCCGCAAGTGTTCCCACGGAATCAAACGTAAGCCTTCGCACTATTCCCTGCGTTCCATCGTAGCCCACCACGAGCGCCGTATCGGTGTACTGCATCGTGATGCCATGATACTCTTCGTTGGAGTTGCCGATATTAAGCGCCGACCAGAGCGCTCCGTCGTCCTCCGTCCGTACGCCGGCGCCGGACGATCCGACGGAAACCCCGCCGGCCGGAAATGTAGCGCTGAACCATGGCACGGTTCGCTTCACGGGGTTGAATAATTCTATCCACGTGAACGCATAATATTTGTCCGGGGAGAGAGTATACAGCTCATTCAGGATCAAATCGTCACCTGATCGTCTGGTGGGGAACTCCGGTTCCTTCGTGACAAGTTCGCAACCAGAGTAGAAGAGAACACCCGCGATGAGCCAATACAGTAGATTTGAGAACAACGATTTCATTACGATCTCCAGATTGATATCATATACTTAGAACTGAACTTCGAGCGTGAAGGAGTGAGTCCCGGGCAAATACGTGAAGTGGTTGTATCCGTAATCGATCGAGCTATTGACGCCGAGAGAGTTCAATTTTGCACCGAACCCGAACGTGTAATCTTCCTGGTCATAGCCGAACTTGTACCCGCCCCGCAACGAGACCATATTATTGAATACGTACTCGGTCCCGAAGTTGTATTGCTCATCGGCATCATTGAGCCGGGTGACTTGAAGTGTGGAGATGAGCTGCTGATTCGCGTCTCTGAAAACGTCGTAGAGCACGCCAAACCGCAGTGCCGTGGGGAGTGAATATGTCTCATTGATGAATTTCACGTCCTTACCGATGTTCGTCAACGAAACGCCGATGTGGCTGTTGAGAACCGGTACATCATAGAGTGTCCCGATATCGAAGGCGAAGGTCGATGCACCGAGCTCGGTATTAAACAGGTACGACTTGATGATTTTTCCATTGATGCCGACCCGGAATTGATCTGTGACCTGCCGGCCGAACGCGATGCTGAAGGCATAATCGCTTGCCTTGAAGGTTCGCCCGGTCCCTTCGGGGTATGCCGTCGTTGTCTCAATCATATCGTCGGTGGCGAGCATCAGCACACTTGCACCGATCGCTCCGACGCCGGGAATTGACTTGACTATTCCCGCATACTCATGATCGATTTCTGCGAACCACGAGGTATACGTCGCAGCAAATCCATACCCGTTGACTGCCATGATACCGGCAGGATTGTATGCGATCGATGATGTTCCCTCCGCGATCGCCACCTGGGCGCCTCCCATCCCGATCGCGCGGGCGCTGGTGCCGATCTTAAGGAACTGCGCCGAGACGGTCCCCGATCGGTTCCCCGCGTCGGCCTCGAGCACATACAGAGATGCAACGACAATCGTGACGAGAAAAATAAGAGCATGTTTCATGGTTCCTGTTCTCCTTGTGTTCATCTTCAACGTATCAACACGAACTTACCGATCTGCGAGCCGGTCTTTCCTCCCCCGGCATCCAGGGCATCTACCGTGAAGATGTAGACCCCGCTTGCCAGGGCGCGATTACTTTCGCTCACCAGATTCCACTCGATCTCCCCTTTGTTCTCCAATTGAGGATTATTCTCCTCCTGTGCCAGTTGGTAGGCGTCGTAGTCCAGCGCCGCTATCTCATCGCCAACTAATGTGAAGATCCTTATCCTGCATCGCTTCGGCAAGTGAATGAACTTAATGAGCCGCTTGTTTTCATTCCACGCGCCCGATCTCCCCTCCCATCCGCCATTCTCGAAAGTGTAATCTTGATCCACCCGATATGGGTTCGGCACCGCGAGCACCTCGCCGGCGTTCTCAGCTGCAGAGAAGTAAAGATCGACCCGTGTCGCATTCGCGCCGATCGACGATTCGACGCCCGGGGCTACCAGGGAGTCGAATCCTCCCGCGGGTCTCGGGAAGAGTGTCAGATCGGGAATTCCGAACGAGGTCACCGCATACCAATAACGCTTTCCCCTCACCAGGTTGCTGTCGACGTATACCGAATCCACACCCACGTTGTAATTGAAACTATCGTCGGCATAATCGAACTCTTTTATGAGAGTCCAGCTCTTGTCGTTAGGTGTAGTATTATTCGGGTCTTCCGTTCTATAAAGCCTGAAGCCTTCATGGATCCTGCCGCCGGGGAGCACTCCCTCGCTCGTACACGCGTGTCCCTGGGAGCAAGTTCCTGTTCCCGGAGGATCGCAAGGAGGATTAATCCTGCGCCAGTGATCCGGCGGGAACGCGCCGGCGATCCGGTTGGAGTCGTCCCAGATCGTCGCCGGACCCGGTCCACCGCTCTGAGCCTGGCTGGGATACCAGCGCAACGTCACGGTCCTGAACCCCGGTTCAGCAACAAGCTTCGGCGAGGGCAAACTCGCGGTGGTCTTATAGCCGCGTTTGAAAAGTTTGAGGGCCTGTTCGGCATTATCCCTCAGATTGTGGACGCCGCTTTCAACGCCCTCTGCGCCGATGATCGCCATCGAAATTTTCAGCGTATCTCCCGGCTCCATCGTGTCGAATGGACCAAAGGAGTAGAAAATACGCATGTCGTCAGGTGCTTCTGGCGATTGACAGGCTCCAATCTTCTCGGAAAAGTTCGAGCCATCCAGCCAGGTATAGAGAATTGAGTCATTTGTCGTGAAACATCCGTTACAATACG
>DASYTP010000037.1:0-3491 GCA_036002145.1 Bacteroidota bacterium
GGCGGTTCTCGGTGAGAAAGTCGATGTGACGAACGTGATCCTGAATGACGATGGCTATGTCAAGAAGGTGTTTTATGCGATTTTTGAATCGACAATGAGTCATTCGGCGAGCGGGGGGGAGGCCAACTCCACCGCCGCGGCGACGCATCAGTGGATTCTGAAACGACTTGTGGACGGCCTCGGGAATAGTTTTCCCCGGGAGATCATTCACCTCGGTAACCTGGCGGTCGAAAAGCAGCGTGAAATCAACCGCGAAGAGGGTAAACATACCTCTTCCCGGCTCATCAGTCCGCGCGCCCTCAAGGAAGCGTTCCAGAAAACGTCGGCATACCGGTGCGACACGTATCTGTACGCGGAATTTCCGCATCTTGCAAAACATTTTGACGTGTTTCGTGGAAGCGAGAGCGCAACGTTTCATCGTGAAGAGTTGTACATGCTCTTCGAGCCTCTTTCGCCCAAAGGTGACGAGGCTATCCGTGCCGTCTATGATGTCGGGCTATTGATCCCGGTAGGTAAGAACGTGGATTCTTGCAGCGAATTCAAGGTTCCCTTGCTTTACCGTGCCGGCCTCGGTGTCACCGAGCGTCGACCAAAGCCACACGTTTCGCAGAGACAGGAATCGTCCTCAGACGATATGGTAACCATCCAGGAGTTGCCGTAACAGCGACCCGGAAAGATCCATCGGGTATTATTAACACTTTACTGTAGCCCCAACGGGAATCGAACCCGTATTTCAGCCTTGAGAGGGCTGCGTCCTAAACCGTTAGACGATGAGGCCCATTTGGAATTTCACCCTGATCCTTCTCATTTCGCGTCCATCAGTTCCCAATGTATCAAAAAAAAACCAGAATTTCAATCGTAGCACCGATCAAGCATTCGTATGCAAGCGCGTTGTGATGCAGCACACGTGGATGACCTGAATGCAAGTCACAAAGACCCGAATAAGTGACAAGTATCACCCCACACTTTACAAAACTCAGTATATTTGAAATCAAATTACTTACGTATCATTTTAGAAAACGAGATTACTATGGTCGAGTACAGGCAAAGCCCGAATGGATTGAAAATGTCAACGGTGTACAGGAAGCCTCTGAACGTTGGATTGGTTGCAAAGATTTGCAGGGTCAGCAAGAAAACCGTGTTGAACTGGATCTATAAGGATGCGCTGAGAGCATTCACCACGTTCGGCGGACACTACCGCGTGTGGCCCGGCGATTTGAAAAAATTCCTCGCCCAGGCAGGTCTCGACGTCCCGTTCCAGTGCGTCGATGAACGGCAGACGACGTTCCTCATCGTCGACGATGATCCCACGTACAAGCTTATCCTGAAGGAAGCAATCCTCTCCCGCTTCCCCGAAGCCGACGTGATCATGACGGATGATGGATACGAAGCGCTCCTGCTCATCGGCGAGCGAAAGCCCGACGTCGTGATGCTGGATCTTCGCATGCCCAAGGTCGACGGGTTTCAGGTTCTGGAATTGCTTCGATCACGGAAGAAAGATAACTCGATGAAGGTTATCGTGTTGTCCGCCTACATCGACTCTGAAGCGCAGGAGCGGCTCAAGCACACGATCACGGACGAGGTGTGGGAAAAACGGAAAGACAGCTCGGAGCTGTTGGATTCACTGGCGGAGATGCTCGAATCACGAAAAATACCAAAGAACGTATCGGTGACACACCACCACCGCGTCAGCATGCGAAAACCATTGACGCATGCCGTACAGTAACACCATCTCTTCACAAAATAAAAGCACTGACTCATGCAGACCATCCGTGTCCTACTCATTGACACCAAGGAGACGGTAAAGCAACTTCTCGAACGACGACTGTTGAATGCTGACTCGATGAAGTTTGTTGTTACCCTCGTTGGGGTGAAAGAGGCGAAAACGCCCATACGTGAAATTAACGAAAAATTCGATGTCGTTCTCTTCGGAGAAAAGGCTCCGCCTTCCGCGGTCATCGACATCAGCAAAACCATCCGTTTCCAGTACCATTACGGCCTCCCGATCTTCAAGCTCACCGTCGAGAGCGAGGCAAAGCTCCCCCTGAAGTTCGGCCAGGCCGGCGTCGACGACATGCTGAATGTCGCGGAAATGACGACGCCGCTCTTCACCTGGACGTTCCAGAGTATCGTTGAGCAAGCCGAAGTAAGAAACAAGGCGAGGGAATACGACGTCCTGCGCCATCGACTCGAACATGTGAGCGAACATATCGGCCATATCATTCACGAGATCAATACACCGCTGAGCATCATGCGCTTAACGTTGTATCATCTCGAAAAGGCCGAACTTTCAAAAGAAAAGCGTGAATCCTTCATACGATTGCTGACCGACAATTTGGAAAAGGTCGATGAATCGATGGGCTCCCTGCGCTCCGTCAAACGCCAGCTCGGTGAAGATACATCCACCCTCGCGAAGATCCTGTCCTCGAAAGGCGTCAGGCAGGCCGTCGCTGCCCACTGATCGCCGCAACGATTTCCTCTGTTGCTTGTGTAGTAGTCTTGAAATAAGTTGAATATGTCGTGCAAAAAATCCTAAACTCGAAATCCTAAATCCTAAACAAGCACGAAACTCAAAATTCTAAACTATCACAAAAAGATTGAAAGTTTTGGTCATTTGAGAATTGGAATTTCGATATTGTTTAGGATTTAGATATTCGGATTTCGAGTTTAGCTCGACTCCACCGGAACGGCACATATTCAAGTAAATTCTATTACAAGACACTAACCCATGGGTTTTAATTGTGGGATCGTTGGACTTCCCAATGTGGGGAAGTCCACGCTTTTTAATGCCATCACTGCCGCCGGTGCGGCGGCGGAGAACTATCCCTTCTGCACCATCGATCCCAACGTGGGCGTTGTGCCGGTCCCCGATAAGCGTCTCGACCGGCTCGTTGCGATCTACAAGCCCGCAAAGATAACGCCGACCTCGATCGAGTTTGTCGATATTGCCGGGCTCGTCAAAGGCGCGAGCAAAGGGGAGGGGCTCGGCAACCAGTTCCTTTCCCATATCCGCGACGTGAACGCCATCTGTCATGTCGTCCGGTGTTTTGAAGATCCGAATATCGTTCATGTCGACGGCAGCGTAAATCCCTGTCGCGACATCGAAATCGTCGAAACCGAGCTCATCCTCAAGGACCTCGACACGGTGGAGAAAAAACTCTCCGACGTGGAAAAACGGGCGAAGACCGGGGACAAGAAAATCCGCGCCGAAGCGGATTTTTACGTGCGCGTGCGCGATCATCTCCGCGAAGGGAGGCTCGCCATTTACGAAACACCGGAATCGGCCGATGAGGCAGAGTATCTGCGCGGCCTCCATTTTCTGACGGCGAAGCCCGTCATGTATATCGCCAATGTCGACGAAAAACATCTTACGGGCGAGACGACCTATGTCGAGGAGGTCCGCAAGTTTGCTGACAAGGAGGGAGCCCGGGTGGTCGTCGCGTGCACAAAAATCGAGGCGGAAATCGCAGCGATGCCCTATGACGAGCGGG
>DASYTP010000038.1:0-9715 GCA_036002145.1 Bacteroidota bacterium
GTGCGGGGTTGACCGAGTCTGCCTCTGTCCAAAAGGAGATCACTATGACAAGAACTCTTGTTGCAACATGTGCCCTGTCATTGCTAACTGTGGTGTTTGCAGGATTCGCCAGCGGACAATGGATTCAAGCTCCGGGTCCAGGCGGTGGAACGATCTATTCATTTGCTATCCACGACACGGTTCTTTTTGTGGGAACTCCCGGGAACGGTATATTTCGTTCGACCAATAAAGGTTTAGGCTGGAAGAAAGTCAATGCAGGGCTGGATGCGATCAGCATATTTACATTGGCAGTGAGCGGCGTGAATATCTATGCGGGAACCTTCGCACGCGGGATTTTTCTATCCACCGATAATGGCACAAGTTGGAGGGCAGTCAATTCAGGACTGACTGCTTCTTCTGTATCGGTGTTAGGAGTACACGGTCCCCTTCTCTTTGCCGGGACATTAGACGGGGGTATTTTCCGATCGACCGACGACGGAACAAACTGGGAGGCAGCCGGACTGAATTATCTGACCGTCACGGCCTTTGCAGCGATCGATACGAATATCTATGTCGCGACCGGCGCAGAGGGGGTTTTCCGCTCAACCAATAACGGCGCCAGCTGGACGGCCGTAAATTCCGGCCTGACCAACACTCACGTCAGATCTCTGGCAGTGAGCGGTGCCAATTTGCTTGCCGGCACTGATCTCGGTGGTATCTTTCTTTCAAGCAATAACGGAATAAGCTGGACACTCACAGATTCCGGCGTGTCGAATACTTCTGTTGATGATATCGTCGTAAGCGGCTCGAATCTGTTTGCAGCGACCTGGAAAGGCGTCTTTCGTTCCACCGATGGTGGGATGAACTGGGTGCCTGTCAATTCGGGTTTGACGGACATCTGGGTCAATGCTCTCCTCGTATCCCCTGATGAGTCGGGATATCTCTATGCCGGAACCTATTTCGGCGGCGTCTTTCGTTCGACCGATGAAGGTGCGAGCTGGTCCGCGGTGAATTACGGACTGGCGAATATTGATGTCTACGCAATTGAAACTCGCGGTCCAAATCTCTTCGCAGGGACTTCGGGCAATGGTGTATTCCTAACAACTGATAACGGAACATGCTGGACACAGTTTATTACTGGGTTGACGAGCACATCTGTTAAGGCTTTAGTTGCTTGTGGCAAGAATCTCTATGCCGGAACTTTTGGCTTTGGCGGGGGCGTTTTTCGTTCAACAAACGATGGAACAAGTTGGTCGCAGATAAATTCCGGTTTGACGAACACTCAAATCGAAGCTCTTGAAGTAAGCGGTACGAATGTCCTTGCGGGGACCTGGGGTGGTGGTGTCTTTCGAATAGACAACGACGACACAAGCTGGACCCAAGTAAATTTCGGTTTGGCGTGTACCCTTGTCAATGTCCTTGAAAGGAATGGGATGTATCTCTTTGCCGGGACTTACGACGGCGTTTTTCTTTCAACCAACAACGGTTCAAATTGGACAGCAGCAAGTAATGGATTAACAACCCGGTACGTCATTTCGCTTGCACTACATGATTCGAACGTCTTCGCGGGCACATTCGGTGGCGGCATTTTTCATTCCACCGATCTTGGGGCAAGTTGGACCGCCGTGAATCACGATCTGACAGAGAATGACGTCAGGGCTTTGGTAGCGGATGCTACAAACCTGTTCGCCGGGACTTTTTGGGGGGGTGTTTATCTCTCGAGTAATAACGGCTCAAGCTGGACAGCGGTAAATTCTGGTTTGACGAGTAATCATGTTTATGCGCTTGCACTGAGCAACGCACACCTCTTTGCCGGGACCGATGGCGGTGTGTGGAGGCGCCCTCTTTCAGAAATGATCACATCCGTCCAATCTGCCTCTAACGAATTACCGGAGTATTACACGTTAGAACAGAACTATCCGAATCCCTTCAATCCGTTAACGGTTATCCGTTATCAGTTACCAGTTAATAGTTACGTCACGTTGAAGGTGTACAATGTACTGGGACAGGAAGTGGCGGTGCTTGTGGATGGGATGCAGGACGCAGGATTCAAGTCGGTGGAGTTCGAGGCCTCGCGGGTGGGAAGTGGGGTGTATTTCTACAAGCTCGTCGCGGGAGAATACGTCGATGTGAAACGGATGGCTGTCATCAAGTAATGGCTGGGCGGATGTGGGATGTTAGATGTTGGATGTTGGATATGCGATACGCGATGCGAGATGTAAAATGCGGCGCACCCCGGAGTGTAGGGATGCGCCGCAACGTTTGTTGGGCAGAGTGTTGCGCCGATCTTACGCCGTGCGTTCCTTTCCGTTTCATTAAGGGACCGGACGAGGCTTCGCTGCCAGTCTTAGTGGCGCGGGATGAGTTCGTGCCGTGCTGACGGATTTATCACCAGGTAACCAACCTACTTGCATACCAGCATACTAACATACTTCATCTGATGCGTCGCACTTGCTTCTCCCCTTTTCCCGCTTTTGGAGCCAAATGCGACGCAACTTTCCCAGGTATGACCGCCCGCAGGTGCGTCGCATTTAGCTCCTCGATTCCAGCCTGCTGCACTTCACTGTGAAACCGCAAAAAACGAGACTCTTTCGCCAATGAATCTGCAATCATCGGGCTGAGTAGAAGTTGATTTTTGAATGAAGATTTGTTAGATTGTCGTACGTTCGGTCGTCACGGGAGGACGACTTTCAAAGACTACGCATGCATACTCTGAACAAGTTATCACACCTATAAAGAAAGGAGCCCATCATGAAACATTTTTCCTTGATGTCTTGCAGCCTACTACTAATTTTTCTTGCGCTCCTCTTGCAGTCGTGCCGGGAGGAGCCTTTAGTCCCACCGGCCGCAGCTCCCGAAGCGCCCTCCATCGCACAAATCCACCAACACTTCAGCACGGATGGAATAGCGGATGGAAAAGCCAAGAATCCGACATTCGACTGGATCATCGGCGTCCAGGGACAAGCCGTAAATAAGTCGGTCTCTCGTCGCGGCGGGGATGCGGTCGTGCTTACGGGAAACGGAACATTGAGCGAGAAGCGTAAGAACGTGTCGGGCGGAGGAACGTATGTCCACACCGACTCGAACGGGACCCAGATAGGGAGCGGAACCTGGGATGCAGAAAAACTCGAGGATTTTAAATCCTACGGCCCCGCGCCCGACAGTCTGGGCCTTCCAATCGGGGCCTGGGGTGGGCGCGCGAAGATGAAAATCCTTATGCACCCAACGACGCCTGCGGATTCCGACTTCGGCAAAGCCAAACTGGAATTCGATTGTCTGCTTGGTCATTTTCCCGGACACAAAGTCGAAGGCTTCAGCCTGAACGTGAAGCACGGTCACCATTTCAAAGAAAGAGTTTCAGGTTCGACGCGTTTCATCCGGCATGTCGCGTTCCAGTATTTCATTGGCGGGTCGGGAGAGCCTGATAACAAATCCGCTGCCGATAACCGCGACACCATCATTCTTCGCGGACAGGGCACGTTCAATCTTCTCTCGAAAGAAGCAACAGGCGGTGGTACATTTGTGCATGTTGCCCGCGGCGGAGCTGTCGTGGCAACCGGAACGTGGACGGCGACCAAGGTGAAAGACTTCAAATCCTATGGAGTCGCCGATCCGGGTCTTGGCCTCCCGGCCGGCTCGGAAGGCGGGAAAGCACGGCTCGACGTCGAGTTGTTGCCGACCGGAGGAACCACGAATCACGCGAAACTTGAGATCGAGTGTCTGGTTGGCGAGCCTCCTCATCATGCTTTTGAAGGGATCGAGCTCAAGGTGAAGGAAGGTCCAAACTTCAAGAAGAAGGTTGTAGGAGCGACCTTGTTCGTGCATCAGTAAGCACGCAACAAGGCATACTACCGGTTTTCCCCGACAAACCTCCGATTTCTTACACCGTCTATGCGCGGATAGAAATCGGAGGTCTCGCGTGGGCTTGGATGCACCGCAGCGCTGATGCCTCGGAGTTGGTGCCTGCTGCATGACGACCCCGTAGGGGTCAAACGTTTGTAGCGCGAGCAAACGAGAGATTCTCCAACTCCGTAGGAGCTGTCCGTAGGACTCCTTCGGAGAACGACGGGGGCAAACCGGAAGGGAGGAGCATCGCCACGCACTTATTTCATCGGCGTGGAAAGATCGCCAGCGCTACGTCTGCTTCCCCTCCGCGTGGTGCTTTACCACCCTCGCCTGCGCGATGAAGATTACCTCCTCCGCAATGTTGGTCGATAGATCGGCGATACGCTCCAGGTTGCGGCTCACCCTGATTAATTCCAACCCTGTCTCAATGGCTTTTGGGTGGAGTTTCATGAGATGAATGACTTTCTCCACCATTTTCCGGTTGAGATCGTCGATGACATCGTCCTCCTGCAGCACAGCCTTCCCCAACACGGAATCCTGATGAACGAAACCGTCGAGCGCATTCCGGAGCATCGATTTTGCCACCGAAGCCATGTGCGGAAGCTCGAGAAGAGATTCTTTTTCATCGATCCCTGAGAGCGCAAGCACAGACTCCGCGATATTGACGCCATGGTCGCCGATGCGCTCGAGATCGTTATTGATCTTCTGTGCCGCGAGGATGAACCGCAAGTCGATTGCCACCGGTTGCTGCAGCGCGAGTAGATCGATAATAGCATTGTCGATTTTTATTTCGAGGGAGTTGATGACCTCATCGCCGTCGATGACTTTTTTCGCGAGCGCGGCGTCCCTTTCAAGCAGGGCCGTGATAGACAAACCGACCGCCTCTTCCGCAGCGCTCCCCATTTTTATCAGGGTGGCTTTCAGTTTCTCCAGTTCTTTTTCAAAATGACGAACCATAATCAATTCAAAATTGAAAATGAAAAATTAAAAAAGGGAGTAGACTTATTCACGAATCCAATCCTGAAAATCACCGGCCACTTTTCACTTTTCACTTTGCACTTTGCACTTTGCATTGTTATCCGAATCTTCCCGTAATATAATCCTCCGTTTGCTTCTTGCGCGGAGTTGTGAACAGAACTTTGGTTTCATCGTACTCGATGATCTCCCCGAGGTAAAAGAACGCCGTGTAATCGCTTACCCGGGCTGCCTGTTGCATATTGTGCGTGACAATCACGATGGTATACAGTTGTTTAAATTCATAGATAAGCTCCTCGATCTTCGCGGTCGAGATCGGGTCAAGGGCGCTGGCGGGCTCATCCATCAAGAGCACTTCCGGATTGACCGCAAGCGCCCGTGCGATGCACAATCGCTGCTGCTGTCCCCCGGAGAGGCTCACCCCGGACTTGTCCAGGGAATCTTTCACTTCGTCCCATAGCGCCGATTGACGAAGACTGCGCTCGGCAATCTCCGCGAGTTCCGCTCTTTTCCTGACGCCGTTGAGCCGGAGACCAGCGCAAACGTTGTCGATGATCGACATTGTGGGAAAGGGATTCGGTTTTTGGAACACCATCCCGATCCGGCGGCGGAGTTGGACAGGGTCTATGTCGAGAATGTTTCTGCCGTCCACTTCAATTGTGCCTGTCATGTTTCCGCCGGCAACTTCGTGCATGCGGTTGACGCAACGCAGAAATGTGGATTTGCCGCACCCCGACGGCCCGATGATCGCCACGACGCGATGCGCCGGAACGTTGAGTTCGACATGCTTCAAGGCTTGCGTCTTGCCGAAGTAGGCGTCCAGATTTTCGGTATGTATTTTTGGGTTACTATTCATACCGTTTTCGAGTTACAAAACGAAAGGCTGCATTCAAGATAAAAATTAACGTGATAAGTACAAGCGCCGCGGCCCAGGCCTGCCGGTTCCAATCCTCAAAAGGGGCTTTGGCATAATCGTAGATAAACACGGTAAGCGAAGCGATCGGCTGGTCCACGGCAATCGACCAGAAGCGGTTTCCAAGCGCGGTGAACAATAGCGGTGCGGTCTCGCCGGCTGCCCGCGCGGCGGAGAGAATAATGCCTGTCGTTATTCCCTTCAGCGCCGAAGGCAGGACGATCCGAAGAGTCGTCTTCCACTGCGAAATCCCGAGGGCCAATGCCGCCTCACGGAACGAATGGGGGACGAGGAGGATCATCTCCTCCGTTGTCCGCGTGATCGTAGGTATCATGAGTATCCCGAGCGCAACGCCGCCCGCGAGCGCGCTGAAGTGTTTCATTGGCAGCACGACAATGATATATGCCACCACGCCGACGACAATCGACGGAACGCCGCTGAGGACGTCGGCCAAAAAGCGAACGACGGAACCGAAGGGGTTTCGGCCGTACTCGGCCAAATAGATGCCCGCAAATATTCCAACCGGGAAGCTCAGCGCACATCCTATCCCAAGCAGTATGCCGGTACCCGCAAGCGCATTTGCCATCCCTCCGCCGGTTTCACCGACCGGTTTCGGCATTTGAAGAAAGAAATCCGGGTTGAGGGCGCTGATCCCCTGGGAGATTGTGTAATAGAAAATCATAAACAATGGTGCGAGTGCCAGGATCAGGCTGATCGAGCACAAACCGATCATGCATGCATTTTTCGATTTTCGCCAGATATGCCTGTATGCCGATATTCGCATCACGCGGCCCTGAATCTTCTTGACACGCTCCATACAATCAGCCGGGCAATCGTGTTGAGGAGAATTGTCAGGCCGAACAGCACGAGTGCCAACTCGACGAGCGAGCTGATGTACAGGTCCGACGTCGCTTCCGTGAATTCATTCGCGATCACGCTTGCCATCGAGTATGCGGGATTGAAGAGCGAAGCGGAAATATCCGGCCGATTGCCGATGACCATCGTGACTGCCATCGTTTCACCGACTGCTCTCCCCAGCCCGAGCAGTGTCGCGCCAACGATTCCCGACTTCGCATCTTTGAATATAATTCGAATTGTTTCCCAGGAAGTCGCTCCGAGCGCCAACGCAGCCTCGCGCTGGGCGTTCGGGATCGACCTGAACACGTCACGGGAGATCGAGGTAATGATCGGGAGAACCATGATCGCCAGGATGATGCCTGCAGTCAGCATTCCGAATCCGTAGGCTGGCCCCTTGAAGAACGGCAAAAACCCAAGCGCGTTCGATAGGAACGGTTCTGCCGATCCGCGCATCCATGGCACGAGGACAAAAATGCCCCACAATCCGTAGACGATACTCGGGATTGCTGCGAGAAGCTCGACGAGAAATGATAATGGTTGTGCCACCCATCTTGGCGCGATCTCGGAAAGGAAGATCGCAACGCCGAGACTCAACGGGAGCGCAATGGCCAGTCCTATGAGCGACGTGACAACCGTGCCGAAGATGAACGGAAGGGCGCCGTACTCGTCGTGCACCGGATCCCACGTCGTTGTGGCGAGGAACTTCCATCCAAACTTTTCGATGGAAAGAAGAGAGCCTCTGAACATCTCGAATCCGACCAGAAACACGAGGAGAAACACCACCGCGGCGAACAACATCGTGAAGTGTTTGAACAGAAAATCTCCCGGGTTTCTGCGCAGGCTTTTCTCCGTCACGTTCGAGTTGGCAACGGGAGGGAGGTCCGATTTCCCTTCTCCACCGACGGAGCCGGCAGAAGTGGGCAGGCTCGACTGTTGAAGTTCAGCCAAAGGCATTCTATTCCGTCGAGATGGCGCCGATTTTCTTATTGCATAATTTGATGACGTCCTTCGGAAGCGGTGCATAGTACAGGTCTTTCGCATACGATTGGCCGTCAACCATCGCCCACTTCAGAAAAGTGACCAATGCCTTCGCTTTTCCCTTGTCATTCATGTTCCTGTACACGAGCAGCCAGGTGAAGCCGGAGATGGGGTATGATTCTTTCCCATCGGCATCGGTAAGGGACACACGGAGATCGTCGGGCATGTTTTTCATGGCGGCGGCGGAACTTACGGCATCAAATGTCGCATCGACGAAGTTTCCGGCCTTGTTCCTGAGCATGGCGTACGGAAGTTTATTCTTGACGGCATACGCGAGCTCAACATATCCGATTGCCCCGTCCGACTGCTTCACCAGGCCGGCAACACCTTCGTTGCCCTTGCCGCCCAACCCCGCGGGCCAGTTGACGGAGGTTCCTTTTCCGACTTTCTGATCCCAAGTCTTGCTCACTTTTGCCAGGTAATCCGTAAAGATACTCGTCGTTCCGCTGCCGTCGGAGCGGTGCGCTACGATGATCGAGAGTTCAGGGAGGGAGAGACCAGGATTCACGGCGACGATTTTCGGATCATTCCACATCGTGATCTCGCCGAGAAACATTCCCGCAAGAACTTCCGGAGTCAGTTTCAATCCTTTGACACCGCCGGAGAAATTGTACGTGACCACCACGGCGCCCATGACGGTCGGGATGTGGAGAATATCGGTGCCCTGCTTCTGTTTCGCGTCGGCGAGCTGCTGGTCGGTCATCGGGGCGTCCGAGGCGCCAAAGTCTACGGTCCCTTCGGTCACCTGCTTGATGCCCCCGCCGCTGCCGATCGATTGATAGTTGAATTCGACGCCCGATTTCTTGCTGTAGACGTCGAACCACTTCGAGTAGATGACGTATGGAAAAGTTGCACCGGCGCCGTTGAGTTTGAGCTGTGCGGCGGTCAAACTCCAGAGCAGTATCGTCATGAAGCCCAGAAAAAGAAATCGTGTGAATGATTTCATGTTGTCTCCTTATTTGAATATGTAGTAGAAAGTTATTCGGGCAATAACGTCACTTGCGAAGTCGGCCTGGTAGGATTGGAAGTAGATATTCGGCATGATATGAACGTCGGCCGACGGCGCATAATCCAGCGCGCCGATGAAGAGGTAGATGCCGTCTTTATCAAGAGAAGTGTTCGGGTCGAACAGGTCGAACCTGCCAACGAGCCGTACATCGTCGCTCACCGCACCCCATGCGAAGAGTGAGACTCCGATCGTGGTTTGGTCATCGAGCGCCAGGGCCTCCTTGACCGGATCGTGAAAGTTATTTTGTATTGTTCTATAAAATCCTTCGATGCCCAGGGAGTATTTGTTCGGTTCTCTGTAGCCCGCGAATCCGGACAGGTTTATTCCGTTATGATCCCTGGGTTGACCGCTAAGGTCGGTAATTCTCGGTCCGGCATCGAAGTCCGCCGAAGCGATGAGTTGCACCTGGGGGGTTGGTTTGATATGAATCTGACCGTAGAAGCGTTTGAACTTGTCACTCTCCGGGACGTTCCCTGAGTTATTGCCGACTTTCAGCCAATAGTTGACCGTGCCATTACCGATGAGCTTCCCCTTCAGATCAACTCCGATGTCGCGAGGAGCAACGATACCGCGAAGATCCATTATCGTCTTCTCGAGGGGGCGATAACCCCAGACATCTTCCGAGGCTTCGTAGGTCGGAGTTGGAGACATCCCGAACACGAAGTCGCTGCCGTCGAATATGTTTTTCCATTTGAGCCATGCATCTTTGACGAACACTCCTATCTTTCCGTTGGAAAACAACTCAGCCTGGCTTGCTTCCAGCCGGAATCGCGTATCAAAATTTGGTGCGATAGCATAATCGTACGTAAAATAAATCCTGCGGAACTGGAAACCGTTCAGATCTTTTTTTGAAGTATCCTTCTGCTGGACATTGTAGTAGTAATCCCCGAACATATAGCCGCTGAATTTCCCTTTGGGTTGGAATGAAGCCGAATCTTGTGCATGGAGCGGAAGGGAAAAAACCAGAGCCGCACAGAGAATGAGAGCAACCGAAGAGTGGCGCATGCTTACTCCGATGATGGTGAGGGGTCGTGGTAATTAGGTTGGCGCAAGATAAGGGAAATTCATTTCCATAGGATTAAGTTAATGTTATCAAA
>DASYTP010000039.1:0-17621 GCA_036002145.1 Bacteroidota bacterium
AATGAGCTGTACGACGATATTTTTTTCCTCCGATGCACCCGCAGAAAGCTTGAAGTTCGCCTTACCAGCTTCGTTGGTGGCCATGAGCGTGATGCCGTAGTTGAGAGGGTCGTCGGGAGGCGGCTGATTCCAGTCGAGGTAGGAGTGCGAATCGTCGGTAATATAATAGAGGGTAAACTCACCGGCAGGGAACTCCACCACCTCGTCAAACTTCTGGTTTTTCTTTGCACCCCCGGCCGACATGTGGTCTGCACGCTGCATCTGCCACATACGCTTTCTCGATTTGGCATTCGTTATCCAGCCGTAGTCCGCCAGGTGATCGCTGTTATCCATTTCACCCAGCGCGTATATTCTCAATGCGGTCGGTTTCGAAAGCGTGAATTGCTGGCGGATATGTTCGTTCTCCCCGAGCTTCGTTGCTTTGAAGACCACCCGGGGAAAATCCTTCGGGGGGGCGAACATAGACACTGCAGACCATCGCTCATCCACGGATAA
Organism: Bacteroidota bacterium; assembly: GCA_036002145.1. Classification (GTDB taxonomy): domain Bacteria; phylum Bacteroidota; class Ignavibacteria; order UBA10030; family SZUA-254; genus DASYTP01. Next base: position 496 of record DASYTP010000039.1, read on the forward strand.
TTCTATTCCCCATGCCTTGGCGCGCCGATTCCACTCTTTGGCGAGGTCGTCACCGAAAAACTCCTCGAACCATCCGAAAAATCCCCGACGCTTCGAATTCCCTCCGTCGAAGTTCTCTTTGCGCCTGTCAATGTTAATGTCGAATCTTGAAAAGGAACTGCCCGAAACGTATCCGTGCGCTGAATAATAAACTTCGTAGCTGCCCGCGGGCAGCGATACTTCATCGTCGAACCTGCGATCATCAGCCTCTTTTTTGGTGTTATTACGATCCATCTTCCACACCAGCTCGCGCGTGTCGGCATTGATGATCCATCCGTAGGCGAACATATTGGATTTCGAAAAGAGGTTTCCCTTTTCGCCTGCCGCGCCCAGCGCCCGTATGTGAACGTTTCCACCCGAGGGGAGAGTGAATCCGCCATTCTTCACCTCTGCCTGCGTAAAATCCTTGAGCTCGATAATCTGCCTCTCGCCGGCGGCGGCGGAGAGGATGTTGCTGCCGACCAGCATGATCAGGAGGCCAAGCCATTGTGCGATCTGCCGCGTATTTGGGTGTTTCAGGCGAATTTTCTCGCTTGTTTCATTCATATCACGAATTCTCCTTCTGGCTATACGTGCCATTTCTCCAATTGTTTCATCGCGCTTCCCTTGACTCTCTCGGCCGCATTTTATATTATAGAGCGTGAGTGAGAATCTCTCCATAGAAAACTCAATTCGATATAATATCCTCTTCGATTCCCTTGACGAATCCCTCATCGACCGTGTGCTCGACAAAATCGAAGAGAAGTCGTTTCAGGCGGGTTCAATAATCTTTGAGGATGAAACGCCGGGCGACGCCCTGTACCTGCTGCTCTCCGGAACGGTGGATATCGTGAAACGCTCTCCCTCGGGGGAAGATACCCTGTTGGGCGTTCTTCATGCAGGGGATTTCTTCGGCGAACTGGAACTCATCGACGATCGTTCACGCTCGGCACACGTAATCGCCAGCGCAGACTGCAAGCTCTGCCGGATCGATAAGCTCGAATTCGAAGCATTGCTCGAGACCAGTCCGCGGTTCACCGCCAATCTGTTGAAACTCCTGAGCCTGCGCCTGCGAAACAGCAACATCTTCTTCGCCCAGCAACTTCAGACGCACCACGTGGTTGCACAGAACCAGCTCCACAAAATGCAGAAGCTCATCGAGGCGGCAAAAACGGTCAACTCCACTCTTGACACCGACAAGCTTCTGGAAATCATCCTGAAGACCGCAACAACCGCAGTGCATGCCGACAGGGGAACGTTGTATTTGCTCGACGAGGCGAGACATGAATTGTGGTCGAAGGTCCTTCAGGGCTCGGCGATGGTTGAGATCCGGCTCCCCGTCGGCACGGGTATTGCAGGATACGTGGCAGGCTCGGGCCAGACGATCAATATTCCAAACGCATATCTCGATCCGCGCTTCAATCCGGAGATCGACAAAACAACCGGATATCGAACGCAGACCATCCTTTGCATGCCGATGAGAAATAAGGACGGGAAAGTCATCGGAGTCTTTCAGCTTCTCAATAAGACGAACGGCAGGTTTACATCGGAGGATGAAAACTTCATCGAAGCGCTCTCCGTCCACGCCGCGATCGCCGTTGAAAATGCACAGCTCGCCCAGGAAATGGTGCAGGGCGAGCGTCTCTCCGCAGTCGGAAGAATGGCAAGCTCGATTATCCACGATATCAAGAACCCCATGGGGACGCTGCGGATCTACGCCCAGGTAATGAAGAAGAAATCTCGAAGTCGGGAAACGACGAAACTCGCCGATGAGATGATCAAGCAAGTCGACCGCTTCGTCACAATGACACAGGAAATTCTGGATTTTTCGCGCGGCGTCAGCCAGATGAATATACAGACCGTGAGCGTCCCCGAGTTGACGGATACAGTATTGACGTTTATCGAGAAGGACCTGACGAGACACAAGATACAGCTGAACCGGAACCTGCGGTTTGAGGGATCGATCAACGCCGACGAGGAGAAACTTGCCCGGGTCTTCTATAATATAGTGGGCAATGCGATCGATGCGATGCCCAAAGGGGGAATGCTCACGGTAAGCTCATTTCAGGAGGATAACCACCTGGTTCTTGAATTCATCGATACAGGAACAGGAATACCTGAAGAAATTCGCAACAAGATCTTCCAACCGTTCTTCACCCACGGCAAGAAACATGGTACGGGTCTCGGCATGGCAATTGTGAAAAAAATAATCGATGACCATAAAGGAACCATCGAGGTGGAGAGCGCGCAGGGGAATGGTACGACAATTCGGCTTCTCCTTCCTCTTCCTTCAACAGTCTCCAGATGACGAATGCGGTTTCCTGTCAACACGGCGTTCATCGAGGTAATTCGCGGCGACATCGCCGCTCAGGAAACGGAAGCCATCGTGAACGCGGCGAATAATCATTTGTGGATGGGAACCGGTGTCGCCGGCGCCATCAAGCAAAAAGGTGGAGAACTCATCGAGCGTGAAGCGATGGCGTTGGGCCCGGTAGAGATCGGCGGGGCAGTGTGTACATCAGGGGGGAATCTTAAAGCAAAATTCGTTATTCACGCCGCCGCGATGGGTCAGGATCTCCGCACAGACGCATCGAAGATTCAACTGGCGACGAGAAATGCTCTGAACCTCGCAGACGAGAAGAACATCCCGTCAATCAGCTTTCCCGCCCTTGGAACCGGCGTGGGCGGATTCTCGGCATTCCACTGCGCAAAGATCATGATCACGGAGGCGATCGGCTTCTTGATGACTTCGAGGAAGGTGAACCTTGTCCGGTTTGTCCTGTTCGATCAGCCGACGCTGGACGCCTTCGAGCAGGAGCTCAAGCTTCAGTTTTCCTCGAAGAGGCACCAGGGGTAGCACTGCGGCCTGGCTACTCATCGATGGTGCAAAGCACAGACTCGTATAGATCCCCGAGCCCATGAAGACACAACCGAAAATTCTATTTCCGAATTCATTCATGATTACTTATTCAGCTTTCGAGATTCTTGGTTAATAATGAACATCGAACAAGGAATGTCGAAGTCAGAAAGTCTTTTGGAACAGCCCACAATTTCAGGGTATGATCCGACAAGACAGTCAAACAAGTCCCGTAGGGACGACCTGTTTGTAGAAAGCGAAACGCGACATAAAGTGACAAGCCCCATCGGGGCGGCCTCAAGACTTTCATGGTGCCCCCACTTCACCGGCGTTCAACTCCCTATTGGCGGCCAGCGCCATCTCGTTTGTCCGTCGCAACACATGGAACGATTTCACGCTGCTCGCTGCCTCTTCCAGATCCGACGGGCTCATCACGCACAGGACCAATGTATCTTCGGCGAATGCGGCGGAGAGTGATCTCATATCCTCGAATATCGGATTGGCGCCATAATCCGAGTAAAACAAAAGCGCGTTGTTCAGACTGTAGTAGTCCCAGCGGTAAGCAATCAGTCTTGCACCTTTGTGCGAGAAATGCCTGACGTACGGTGCGATTTCTCTCACATCGAGCTCGCGATCGGATTCAACCTGGACAGGGGTGAAATTCAAGGCGATGAATGCACCAACCGTGAGCACAAGACAGATTTTTGCCGCGAGAATTTTCCACTGTTCTCTGAAAATTGCGTCCAGCGTCCAACCGCAGATAATCGCCGCGGCCGGAAAAACCGGCATGATATACCAGAGCACGCGGGACTGCACCAGGCTCAACACCATGATCGGAAGTACTGCCCATAATACCAGGAGAACGGAATTCTTATCTCCCTTCAAGGCGTTCGACGTGAGCATTACCACACCTGCGATGAAGAGGGGAAGCCACGGCCAATAATATGTCAGTAAATCGACAAGGTAGGAGAGGTGGTCATACCACGCCTGCGTCCCGAGCCCGAATGCCCGCGTGTAGATCACCCAGCCAAAATGTCCATCGAAGAATTGGCGGCCGAATTTTACATACTGGTCGATATACCACGAACATCCTGCAAGCATGATGAGGCTGCCAAGGAGAAAGAACCTGTCCACGAGAACGTTCCTCCGTCCCGTGAGAAGAAAATGGAAAACCGTAATCACGAGAGGGACAAAACCGAGTACGCTCTTGATGAGGATGCAGATACCGATGCTGGCTCCCCAGAGGAGAAAGTAACGCCTGTCTTTTTCCAGCGCAAGGGACGCGGCGTAGAGCGCGAGACAAACAAAAAACGAAAGCGTCACGTCCATCATGGCATGACGGGCATACCGGGTGAAGATAAACGTTGTCGATAGCACCAGCGATGAGAAGAAGGCAGTCCAGGCGTTGTACAGCTTTCCGGCGATATGATACACCAGCAAAATGGTTGCAAGGCCGAAAAAGGCCGACGGAAATTTTGCGGCAAACTCACCGACACCAAAGATCCTGTAGGAAAGCGCGATCATCCATATGAAGAAAGGCGGATTTTCCCACGCCGGCTGGCGATTAAAATGCATCGTGAGCCAGTCTCCCGTTTCAAGAATTTCCTTCGCCTTCTGCGCGTAAAAGCAATCGTCATAATTTGCCAGCCCATGCCCGCCTAGCTTGGAAAATATGATCGTAGCCCCAAGCAGCAGGATCAGGCCGGGAAGAAGGCTGAGCCTCGTGTCAGGCCCGGACGGGACACAGGGTGATGGCATTACTTGTTTGGCTCAAAGATACCGCCGTCGACAAGTCCGAGTTTTGCAAGTCGAAATCGGAGAGCGGTTGAGAGGCATCCGATGCCATAGGTTACGCTCCTCTTGAAATTAATCGAGGAAGCATCTTCAAAATATTTTGCCGGGCAGGTAATTTCGGCGACGCGAAAATTCATGAAGAGGATCTGTGAGAGCATCTGGTTATCGAACACGAAATCATCCGAATTATTCCTCCATGGAACACGGTCAAGGACGTCGCGCGAAAACACGCGGTAGCCGGTGTGATACTCGGAAAGCTTCGAGCCCATAAGAAGGTTCTGCAACAGCGTCAGGATACGATTCCCCACATATTTATAGAGAGGCATACCGCCATGAATCGCCTTCCCCCCCAGGATGCGCGATCCCAGGACGACGTCGTATTCATTCGACTCGATCAGGTATGTCATCGCCGTGATGAGCTTCGGCGTGTACTGGTAATCGGGGTGAAGCATGACGACGATGTCGGCGTTATGCTCGAGCGCCGTCGAGTAGCACGTCTTCTGGTTTCCCCCATACCCGAGATTTTTTTGGTGAACGATCGTCGTAATTCCCAGGCTCCTCGCGATACTCACCGTGTCGTCCACGCTCGCGTCGTCGACAAGAATCACTTCGTCGACAATATCGTGGGGAATTTCCCGATACGTATCGTGCAGCGTTTTCGCCGCGTTATACGCAGGCATCACGACAACGACTTTTCTATTTCTTACCATGGGTGTAATTGTACTAACATACGTGAAGATTAGCAAATCTTGGTATTCATTTCGAATCTCTCTATCTTTCGATTCGTATGCGAATTATTAAGCCACGACATCTGAGGAAGGGAGACGTTATCGGCATTTGTGCGCCGGCAAGCCCGCCGAGTTCCACGGACGCGCTCGAAAATGGCATCGAGTATATTGAACGCCTGGGCTATCGAGTTCATCTCGCGAAAAATATTTATCGAAAGCGAGGATATCTGGCAGGCACAGATGCGGAGAGGGCTGCGGATGTTGTGGAATTGTTCAGCAACAAACACGTCAGGGCGATCTTTGCCGCGCGAGGCGGATTCGGCACGCAACGGATTCTCCCATTACTGGATTACCGCCTCGCCAGACGCAACCAGAAAATCGTCGTCGGGTACAGCGATATCACGGCGCTACAGCTTGCGCTCCTGGCAAAAACCGGCCTCGTTTCGCTCTCCGGGCCGCTTGTAGTCGAAATGCCGCTACGGGGCGCGTCGGAAGAATTGTTCTGGCGGGCGCTCACCTCCACGAAACCTCTCGGCCGTATCCGGGCGACGGATTCACGGATCTTTCGTGACCGGGCGAACCGCTCGATCACTGCCGGCACTCTTGTCGGTGGAAACCTGTCGTTGCTCTCCGCGTTGCTTGGATCACCGTATATTCCCTCCGTCCCGAATCCGATCCTCTTTCTCGAAGAAATCGACGAACGACCCTATCGCGTCGACCGGACGCTTCAGCACCTTTGGCTCAACGGGCTTCTTCGCCGTGCGAAGGGGCTGGTCCTCGGCAGTTTTGTCGACTGCACTCCCGCGAAGGATAAACCATCGCTTACGCTTCAGGAAGTATTTAAAGATATGTTCTCGGGTAGATCGATCGCTGTGGCCTCGGGATTTCATTTCGGACACGTGAGAAATTCTCTGTCCATGCCGATCGGCCTGAGGGCGAGAGTGGGGGGAATGAAGAACGAGGTAGAAATCCTGGAGGCCCTGGTCTCCTAGTGTCGTGTGTCGGAAATATGTTGATTAAGTCCCGGTAGGGACGACCTGTTTGTAGTATATCGTTCATTCGTAGTGTGAGCAGCGCGTTGCAGCAGGCGTACCGTTTCTTCCGGAACGGTGAGCTTCAGACCATTGACGACGGCCTGCGAAGGAAGATCGCGAGCGTCGCGGCCTGTAATCCGTTCATAAATGACAAGCGCTGCCAAATAGGTACCCAGCGGCGATGGATGAAAATTATCGGATCCGTAGAGAGCGAGATTAGCATCGGCCTGCCACGCGGTCAGCCACGACTCTCCGGCGGGCAGAAATAACCCTCCGACTGTGTCGGCCGCAAGTTTGTATGAAACCCGCACATCCTCGAAAAATGCGTACCTGCTCTTATCGGGCCATACCATGTAGAGTGCAGTGCGGGCACCTACCAGCCGAATATATTCGTAGAACTTCCTGGTCCCTTCAATGAGAAGATCGCGGCTCTCCGGCAGTGAAGATGGTCCCTGCTGTAAAATGACGAAGTCCCATCCGCCGCGCCCTATCTGATCGACGGCGTCGCTTCCACCGTCGAGATGATCGACCAATGCAAATCCCGGTTCGGCTACGGTGTGATAGTTAATCTTCCCCGAGTCTGAGGCCGCCAGTCCGGCTACAGTCGCCGGGAGATCGTTCGTATACGTTAAACTATTGCCTATGAAAAGTACATTAAGAATACGGGGTCGGGTCGGTGGAATTACGGTCGTGAAGCTCCATACCTGCGACCAGCCGCTCGTGCCGCTGCTGTTACTTGCATTAACCCTCCAGTAGTGCGTCGTGCTCTCCGGGAGCGGACCAACCTGCCGGAACGTCGACGTGAGAGCGGAATCATTAACGACAATGGGTGAGAATGCGAAGTTTGCGGAGACTTGTAAGCGGTACATAGCCGCGCCCGTGGAACCGTGCCAGCGGAGAACCGGGGATACGGCTTGCTCCCTGGAGCCCATGGCCGGCGAGGCGAGCGCCGGGGCTGGCGGACGGGGGCCGTCAAACGCTCCGGGTGGTGACTGGCAACCGCAAAGGCGTGTGAAGATTATAAGAAACGCAATGCTCACGGAGGCTACCACGACAGGATATCTTTCCCGGCTCATGCACGCACCTGGTTACCTGGCACTCTTTGAAACGATCCCGACCGATGTTGCTTATTCCTCATGATACGATATACTAACAACAAATGGAATAAAGAAACAGCGTTTTGCGACGAGCCGCACTGCAATAGCCGTGAGCCGGTGCAAAGAAGAGATGAATTTGAAAGAAGTGTTGAATTGCCGCACCTGTATTGACTCTTCTGCAAATAATCCGTAACTTTGAGCGGAAAATCTGAGGTGTTTGCGGTTGGCTGAGAAACTCAACATCGCGGTTCTTGCTTCGGGAAAAGGCTCGAACCTTCGTGCAATCCTGAACGCGATTCAGGATGGTTCGCTTTGCAACGCTGCGATCGCCGTGGTCATAAGCAATAACTCCGACGCCGGGGCGCTTGAGATCGCGCGCGAATATCGTATTCCGGCGGTGCATCTCAGCCGGAAACAGTTTTCCGCGGACGAATCGTTCAATAATGAACTATTGAAGACACTCGAGAATTACAACGTGAATTTCATCGCGCTTGCGGGTTACATGAAGAAGGTCGACGCCGCAATCATCCTGCGATTCAGAAACAGGATCGTCAATATCCATCCGGCGTTGCTGCCGGCATTCGGAGGCAACGGCATGTACGGCATGCACGTCCACGAAGCAGTCATATCACAAAAAGCGGCAATCTCCGGCGCGACCGTGCATATCGTGGACGAAGAGTACGATCGCGGACCGATCGTCCTGCAGAAAATCGTCGCAGTCGCCCCCGATGAGACACCGGAAACTCTCGCCGAAAAAGTGCTGAAGCTTGAACATGAATTGTACCCCGAGGCAATCCGCCTGTTTGCCGAAGGAAACATCAAGCTCAACAGTCAACCTGTCGAAATCGTAAAGTGAGCCATGAGCCTGACGACGATCCATCGTGCCCTGATCAGCGTATCCGATAAAACCGGGATTGTAGACTTCGCGCGACGACTCCAGCGCTGGAACGTTGAGATTATTTCGACCGGGGGAACGCTGCGAACCCTGCAGGAGGCCGGTATCAAGGCGAAATCGATTTCCGAGATCACCGGATTCCCCGAAATACTGGACGGCAGGGTGAAGACGCTGCATCCGAAAATTCACGGTGGCCTCCTTGCAATCATGGACAATCCTTCTCATCAACGGCAGCTCGAAGAGCTCGACATTGAACCGATCGAAATGGTCGTCGTGAACCTCTACCCGTTCGAGCAAACAATTTCCCGGGGCAGCGTCTCGCTTGATGATGCCGTGGAGCAGATCGATATCGGCGGACCGACGATGCTTCGCTCGGCCGCGAAAAACTTCAAGTACAAAACCGTTATCGTCAACCCAAAGCACTATGAGACTCTGCTCAACGAAATGGAACAGCATCAGGGTGCGGTCGCCGAAGAAACACGGTTTGGGCTGGCAAAGGAAGTGTTCCTTCATACCTCAAGATACGATAGTGTTATTTCGACCTACCTGACGTCGCAAAATGGTAAGGAGGGTGGGTCTCCCCTCCCCGAAGTGTTTTCCCTGTCGTTGACAAAAGCCGAAGAGCTTCGTTACGGCGAGAATCCTCATCAGCACGCGGCCCTGTACGGCGATTTTCATTCCATTTTTCAGAAGCTCCACGGCAAAGAGCTGTCGTATAACAACATCGTCGACATCCAGGCCGCAGCGGCGCTCATTGCGGAATTTGATGAACCGGCTGTCGCCATCATCAAGCATACGAACCCGTGCGGCGCGGGGGCGGGTGCTACGCTGAGCGAAGCGTACGACAAGGCTTTCGCGACCGATACAAAGTCGGCATTCGGCGGAATCGTCATCGTGAACAAAACGTTGGATATGGATGTCGCACAACGCATTGACAAAGTGTTTACAGAAGTGGTTATCGCTCCGGAGTATGGCTCGGAAGTTTTGGAGTTTTTGAGAAAAAAGAAAGATCGACGGCTTATCAAACAGACTGAGTCGCTCAGCTCGCAGAACCGACTTATGGTGAGAGACATTGCGGGCGGAGTCCTGGTACAAACCCCTGACGACATTTCTCTCATCGCCGACAAGGTAAGAGCGGTCACAAATCGACAGCCGTCGAAAGCCGAATATGACGGCATGATGTTCGCGTGGCGCGTTGCCAAGCACGTGAAGTCGAACGCTATCGTTTACGCCCGTGCGGATCGCACGATAGGCATCGGCGCCGGTCAGATGTCGCGGTTCGATTCTTCCCGGATCGCCGTCACGAAAGCGAAGGAGATGAAACTCGACTTACACGGAACCGCCGTCGCCTCCGACGCCTTTTTCCCTTTCGCGGACGGGCTTCTCGAAGCGGTGAGCGCCGGTGCAACGGCGGTCATTCAGCCGGGCGGCTCCATCCGCGATGAGGAGGTCATCAAAGCGGCGGATGAAAATAATATCGCGATGGTCTTTACCGGTGTCAGGCACTTTAAACATTAGCAACATGTTGATAAACTCACAATGCGCTGAATTGCCACGACCTTTGGCGAAGCCACCACTTCGTGGCAGGTCGTGGTTTCGAATACAGACAAATTGCCAAGGAAGCATCCTGGATGAAATTCCAAATAGCAAATTCCAATTCCCAAATAAATAATATTCCTCATTTCGAAAATCTTTGATTAACCTCACATGAGCTTTTTCTCATTCTTCTCCGCAGACCTGGCAATCGACCTCGGCACGGCGAACACGCTTATCCACATGAAGGGAAAGGGCATCGTACTCAACGAGCCCTCGATCGTTGCTTACGACAGGAATACGAAGCGCATCGTCGCGATCGGCAACGAGGCGAGAGAGATGCTGGGCAGGACGCATCGCGACATCCGCACGATCCGCCCCATGAAGGACGGTGTGATCGCTGATTTCGAGATCGCAGAAGGGATGCTGAGGGAGTTCATCAAGAAAATCTCATCGAACTGGCTTCCGAGCCGGCGGATCGTCGTTTGCGTCCCGAGCGGCGTGACCGAAGTCGAGAAGCGCGCGGTGCGAGACTCTGCCGAACATGCCGGGGCGAAGGAGGTTCACCTGATTGCAGAGCCGATGGCGGCGGCGATCGGCATTGGACTGGACGTCGACGCGCCGGCAGGAAACATGGTCGTCGATATCGGCGGAGGCACGACGGAAATCGCCGTCATCGCGCTGTCAGGGATCGTGAACGAAGAATCCATCCGGATCGCCGGCGATGAGATGAATAACGCCATCATTCAATTCTTCAAGAAGAATCACAACATCCTCATCGGCGAGCGCACCGCCGAAGCGATTAAATGTGAAGTTGGGTCCGCGATGCCGTTGAAGGAGGAAATCACCATCCAGGTGAAGGGGCGCGACCTCGTCAATGGCATTCCGAAGACGACCGAGGCAAGCTCGGTGGAAATCCGGGAATGCCTGAACGAGCCTGTCCAGCAAATCGTCGATGCCGTGAAACTCACCCTTGAGCGAACGCCGCCGGAACTTTCCGCCGATATTCTCGACCGCGGCATAATGCTCTCAGGCGGCGGAGCGCTCCTGAAGCAGCTCGACGAGCGCATCCGGCTCGAGACAAGTTTGCCGGTGCACGTCGCGGAAGATCCGCTGACCGCCGTCGTACGAGGCACCGGCAAGGTGCTCGAACACCTCAATCATTATTCCAAAGTGTTAATCAAGAGCCGGAGATATTAAGCGTTGATTAACATACTCGTTGCCTTCAGGACGTATGTGATCCTTGCCCTCCTTATCATCGTCTCCCTCGTCTTTCTCAGCAACAACGACAACACGCAGATACGGGCGATCCGGTCATACACCGTGGGGATGGTGGGATTTATCCAGCAGGCGTTCTCGGTTATCCCCAACGTGGTCGAATTGAAGCGGGAGAATGAAATCCTCCGCCAGCTCAACGTCAACCTCTCCGACGAAGTCAGCCGTCTGCGCGAGGCACGCCTGGAAAATTTGCGGCTGCGGGAGATGCTGGGCATGAAGAGCCAGGAAGGATTCACGCTTCTCCCTGCCGAGGTCGTCGGAAAAAGCCTGCACCTTCTCCGGAATACCATCACGATGAATGCCGGCGAGCAGGACGGCATCAAGCCCGACATGCCGATCATCTCGGAGCTCGGGCTCGTCGGCAAAGTAATCGCCAGCAGCAGTCACTACTCGGTCGGGCATCTTGTGATCAACAAAGACTTCCGTGCGAGTGCAACGGTGCAGCGCAGCCGCGTGGACGGCATCATCACCTGGGACGGCGGCGAGGTCCTGCGCTTGAAGAACGTCGCAAAGAACCAGGACGTCCAGCCGGGCGACGTCGTCATAACATCGGAATACAGCAATGCCTTCCCGCGCGACATCATGATTGGAACCATTTTAAAAGTTTCCGAGAAGCCGGGAAGCCTCTTTAAGGAAATAGATATCGCCCCAAGCGTCGATTTCGCATCGCTGGAAGAAGTCTTCGTCATCACCGCGGTTCCCGACACCGAACGCATTTCCCTGGAGAAGCGGACGCTTCGCACGAAATAATGGGAACTCACATCAAATATTTTTTTTTCTCCCTGCTGCTCGTCATCTTTCAGACCAAACTCGTCGTACTGTTGTCCCTCGGGAACATTACCCCGGACGTCCTCACCATCTGGATCGTCTACGTTGCACTCCGGGAGGGGCAATTCTCCAGCACGGTGTGGGGGTTCGGAGTTGGTTTGTTCTTCGATCTGGTCACAGGGAACTTCATCGGCCTTTCGGCCCTGACAAAAACCATTTGCGGGTTCATCGCGGGGTTCTTTTATAATGAGAACAAAACGGCCATGACGTTGCGGAGTTACCGGTTCATTGTCATCGTCCTTGTCGTGTCTCTCGTTCACAATACATTGTACTTTGTCATCTTTACGCAAGGAACAGACATCGGCCTGATCCGGGCAGTCTTTGAATTCGGAATTGCGACAACGGCATACACTTCGGTCATCAGTTTATTGCCGATGTTCATGTTTGCAAGGAAGTACGCAGGGTGAAATGATGGAAAACGCCGAGCCGGCATCGCGAAGAGGTTTTTTTGTTTTCGTCATCGGACTCATGTTCACCGTGTTCATCGTCCGCCTCCTCCAGCTGCAATTTCTCTACCAGGACGTTTACGGAAAGAAATCGGAAGAGAACAGCATTCGTCCCATCGCTCGCGATCCGATACGCGGCTACATGCTCGACCGGCACGGGGTCCTCATCGTCGACAACAGGCCGTCCTACACAGTCACACTCACACCGTCGGAATTCCGAGCCGCCAATACTCATTACCTCGCAGCGCTGATGCATCTCGATACTACATTCATCATGGAACGCATAGCGAAGGGAAAACTCTACAACCGGTTCTCGGCGATCAAGTTAAAGCGCGACATCTCGTTCCAGGAAGTCTCGGCGATCGAGGAAAACCGTCTGAAACTCCCGGGCGTCGATTACCAGATCGAATCCAAGCGATTTTATCCGACAAATGCGAAGGCGGCACACCTCTTCGGTTATGTCAAGGAAGTCTCCGACCAGCTGGTAGCTGAGAAGCCGGAGGAATACCGGCCGGGAGACGTTACCGGGGCAACCGGCCTCGAAGCGAAGTTCGAAAGCGATCTCCGCGGTAAGAAGGGATACGAGTTCATCACCGTCAATGCACGGGGTGAGATGCTGGGTTCGTACAATGACGGAAAGAGCGACATTCCCCCGAAGGAAGGGAACGATCTTTATCTTGCTCTCGACGGGGGATTACAGGCATGCGCCGAATCCCTCATGGCAAACAAGCGTGGCGCAGTTGTCGCCATCGACCCGGATGACGGCGGCGTACTCGCGCTCGTGAGCAAACCAGATTACGACCTCACGCAGTTCGGCAGCGTCACGCCCGTCGACGTGTGGAATGCACTCAACACCGACGAGGCGAAGCCGCTATTTAACCGCGCTACTCTCACGCGTTACCCCCCGGGCTCGACGTTTAAGATGGTTCTTGCCGCTGCTGCGCTCCAGGAAGGGGTCATCAAATCCAGCTGGGCGATTAATTGTACAGGCGTATTTCATTTCGGGAACAGAGGTTTCAAGGACCATATCGTCCACGGATCGACGAACATCATCCAATCGATCCAGCGCTCGTGCAATGTGTATTACTATCAACTGATGCTCAAAACAGGCCTGGAGACCTGGTCCCGGTATAGTGAGCTCTTCGGCTTCGGCTCACCTACGCGCATTGATATCGCGGAAGAAAACCCGGGACTGGTTCCGTCCGAAGAATACTACAACCGAGTCTACGGCAAGGGCAGATGGACCCAGGGGTATCTTGTCAGTCTTGGGATCGGTCAGGGCGAGCTCGGTGTTTCCCCGTTGCAGATGGCCTGCTATGCAGCAACCCTGGGTAACAAGGGGGAATACCACACACCGCACGTCGTGATGAAAATTCGGGACAAGAGCTCGGGTCAGCTTGTCGATGTACCGGTTGAAACACGTCACATAGCGCTATCGAGCCAGGTGTGGAGCCTGATCCGCGAGGGAATGCGTCGCGCCGTCAATGTCGCCGAGGGAACTGCGTTAACTGCTCGTGTCCCCGGGATCGAAGTGGCGGGAAAGACGGGTACGGCGCAGAACCCTCACGGCAAGGACCATGCATGGTTCATCGGCTTTGCCCCGTTCGATCATCCCCGTATCGCTATCTGCGTGCTCGTGGAAAACGCCGGATTCGGAGGAGTAGCGGCCGCGCCGATCGCCAGCATGTGCATTGAAAAATATCTGTACGGAAAAATTTCCAGACCAACCCTATCGTTGCCCGTCGCCACCAAGGATGAGCAGCTGGCCGACTGATGAAAAGCTGGTTGAGCGAACATATCGACCTTCTCGTTGTCTTCATCGTGCTGGGTCTTCTCACCATGGGTATCATCTCGATTTACAGCGCAACGTACGACACAGGTTCGCAGGTGCTGTTCCAACGACAGCTCACCTACGCGGGGATCGGGTTTCTCCTGATGGTCGCGATCCTTGTGATGCCGTATCGCACCTTGCAATTAATGTCTTATCCCTTGTACGCCGTCTCCATGATTATGCTCATTCTTATCCTCATCGCCGGAAAGGTTGTCGCCGGCTCGAAGAGCTGGTTTGGGATCGGCGGATTCGGCCTGCAGCCGTCGGAGCTGGCGAAAGTCACGACCATCATGGCGCTCGCGGCCTATCTCTCGCAACGGGGCGTGAACCTGCATCATGCGAAGGACGTCGTCGTTACATTCGCGATCGCGCTGCTGCCGGTCGCATTAATCCTGGGACAACCGGACATGGGAACGGCAATCATTTATGTTGCCGCATTATTCTTTATCATGTACTGGGCCGGGGCGTCAAACTTTTTGTTGCTCACCTTCATTGCTCCGGGAGCGGCAGCCATCGCCTCGCTCTTCGGGACGACTGCATTCGTCATCGTTATTGCGCTGACGTTTGTCTTCTTCATCATGCTTCGAAAGAACAGGTTGATGGGGGCCATAACATTTTCGCTCACGGTGCTGGCGGGAGTATCGACGACGTTCATCTTCAGCAAGCTTTTGCCGCACCAGCAGAAGCGCATCCTGACCTTCCTCAACCCCGACGGCGATCCTCTCGGCGCCGGCTATAACGTCGCCCAATCAAAGATCGCCATAGGCTCCGGGGGGTTATTCGGCAAAGGATTTCTCCAGGGGACCCAGACGCAGCTTAATTTCCTTCCAGCCCAGTGGACCGACTTCATCTACTGCGTCCCCAGCGAGGAATTCGGATTCATCGGCGCCTTTCTGATTCTTATTCTGCTCACCGGCCTCCTGCTCCGCGGCGTGCACACCGCCTCGACGGTGAAAAGCCGGTATGCCGCCGTCGTCGCAATCGGGGTCGTTTCGGTGCTCGCCGTTCATACGATCATCAACATCGGCATGGCAATGGGCATCATGCCCGTGATCGGCGTCCCCCTCCCCTTCCTCAGCTACGGAGGATCAAATTTGATAAGCAATATGATTATGGCGGGATTGCTGTTGCACATGTATGCAAATCGAAAGGAATACTGAGCTGAACGTGGGAGTTCCGTCGGATTGAATTCGACGAACATTCGAAAGAGCTGAGCATTTAGTCGTCGCATGAATGAACATGAGCGACGTCAGGCTTCAACAACAGAGAAACCATCCCCCCTCATTTTTTCAGAGGGGGGTTAAAGAGCGGATCTGCGCCCGAGCTGCTCAGATCGACCCCCCAGTCCTCCGGACGGCCCTCCTTTATCCAAAGGGGGGATTTAGAAGCGCTTAGTTTTTGATCGTCGCTTGAAGGAATGCGAGCAGTTTAAAACTTGCCATTTATCGGAAACGTTACTATTATCATACTCGATTAAACAGCTAAAATTCGAAATCCGAATATCGACATCCTAAATGGCCAAATTAAAAACGAACCACGAGGTTCCCGCGGACCAGCTTCGCTGGCACTGCAACCCCAAATCGATTTCCGTCAAGAGTACGAACGACGTCAAGCCGACGAAAGAGATCATCGGTCAGGAACGCGCGCTGCGGGCACTCCGGCTCGGACTCGAGATGAAACACCCGGGCTACAACGTCTTCGTCACCGGCTTCTCCGGCACGGGACGCATGACGACAATCAAGCGGCTGCTGACCGAATTCCAGGCGACCGAGATCCCTCTGAAAGATCGTTGCTATGTTCACAATTTCCGGGACAACGATCAGCCGATCCTCATTACCCTCACCGCGGGTCAGGGGCGAAAACTCCGTGAGGATATGGAAGTGCTTGTCGCGGACCTCGTCAAAGATATTCCCGCGTCGTTCGAGACGAAGCGATTCAAAGACGAGCGCAAACGGCTGATGGAACACTTCCAGGAGCGGCAGCAGAGCGTCCTGAAAGAATTTGAAAAGCGGGTAAAGGAAAAAGGATTCGAGGTGGTCCAGGTGCAGGTCGGCACCGCAATGCGCCCGGATATCACCCCCGTGGTCAACGGTCAGCCGGTGAGTTTCGATCAGCTTGAAACCATGCTGAAGGATGGTCAGGTCACAAAGGAGCAAATCGAACAGCTCTCGAAAGACCGCGTACTCCTCGAAGGACAGATGGAGAACGTACTCCGCGAACTGCGCAACATCGAGCGCAAGGCGCGCGAGTCGATGGACGAGCTCGCTGAACGCTTTATTCTCCCCGTCGTGCGCGACGGTATCGAGCGGATCCGTAAAGACTACGACGACGAAAAACTCCATCGGTATCTCAGCGAGGTTCAGGAAAACATCATGGACGACCTGAACCGCTTCCGCCCGCAGGACGAGCAGCCGCCGGCGATGATGGGTATGGGGGGCCCGCCGTCGGAGGAAGACCGCTTCACGGAATATCGCGTCAACGTCGTCGTCGACAATTCGGAAACAAAGGGGGTCCCGATCATTATCGAGACCAACCCGAAGTTCAAGAACATTTTTGGCACCATCGAGCGGGAAGTCGACCGTAACGGAGTCTGGCGGACCGATTTCACGCTCATCAAAGCCGGATCGCTCCTACGCGCAGACGGCGGGTACCTTGTCATCAACGCGCTCGATGCGCTCATCGAGCAGGGAGTGTGGCAAAACCTGAAGCGCACGCTGCGCAACAGCCTCCTTGAAATCCAGCCCGTCGAGACCGGGTTGTTCGGCGCTGCCTCGGCGCTGAAACCCG
>DASYTP010000040.1:0-3625 GCA_036002145.1 Bacteroidota bacterium
TGATGTGCGTTCTGCCCATCCACCACGTGAATGGGACAGTTGTAACGCTGGTGACGCCGATGTACTATGGAGGCAGTGTCGTGCTGAATCAGAAATTCCATTCCGCGAAATTCTTCGAGCGAGCGGCCGCCGACAACGTCCAAGTGGTGAGCGTCGTGCCGACGTTGCTGCAGTTTCTGCTTGCAGAAAACATCGATCGGTCTACGCTGGATCTGTCGAAGATCCGGCATATTATCTGCGGGGCCGGCCCGCTCACCTGTGAGCTCGCAACGAGGTTTGAAGATCACTTTGATATTCCCATAGTCCACGGCTACGGCCTTTCGGAGACGACGTGTTATTCATGCTTCCTCCCTCTCGATCTATCCCGTGAAGAACACCGCCGGTGGATGAGAGAGTACGGCTTTCCATCCATCGGGACCCCGATCCCGCCGAACGAAATGGCGATCTGTGACGAGAATGGAAATGAGCTCGGGCAAGGCGTGCGGGGCGAGATCGTCATCCGTGGACATAATGTGATGAAGGAATACTACGCAAATCCCGAGGTGAATGAGAAAACGTTCGCCTACGGATGGTTCCGAAGCGGCGATGAGGGATTTTATGAATACGATACGCAGATCAGAAAATTCTTTTTCATCACAGGGCGCATCAAAGAATTAATTATCCGCGGAGGGACGAATATTTCGCCTTTCGAGATCGATGAAGTCCTCATGAACATGCCGGGCGTCAAGGCGGGGCTCGCCGTCGGATTCGAAAACGATTGGTATGGTGAAGAAGTCGGCGCTTACATTCAGATTCATCCCGGAGTACACCTTACTGATCAAGATATCCTCGACCATTGCAAAAAATATTTTTCTTTCCAGAAAAGCCCGAAGGTTGTCGTCTTCGGTAACAACATCCCGGTCACCTCCACAGGGAAATATCAACGTAACAAGTTGAAACCGCTCTTTGACAAGTGGAAGACCGTGCAGTTCAGCGAAAGCAAGAAAGGAGGATGTTGAGGCCCGGAGGAGGAAGTGAGTCGTCTGCATGAGAGCATCCGAATCCTGCGGCTATTGGATGCTGATCCTTTGACCCTGCCCAAAGGCTCCTCTGAGAGGCCGATCCGCATCCGATGGGGATCCTTCATCCTTCCAGGTCGGTCGTCAAATCACAACCGACCAGTGACAGATGACTATTGGCCAGTGACCCACGAGACACCAACTCAGTCCTAAAATCTTTCCCTGAAACTAGGGCGAAGGTGTCTCAAATTTAGAATACAAACGTACCCAAAAAGATTCCTGAATGAATCATCCATCCCTTACCGCTCACGTCGTCGGGAACGCCGTAGACATCGTATTTATCATCGCGCTTCCAGTCGCCGCCAGCCATGCCAAGATAGCTCACGCCCGCGCGTATACCGAGCCAGCGGAACACCGCGAATTCCAGATTGACTGAGGGCTGGTAGACAAAGAACGAGCCCGAGATCTTTCCGCTATACTCTTCTGCAGCCTGGTCACCTCCGAATTCTGCCCACGTACTCGTCCAGTCTTGCCCATGCCCGTAGCTCCGTGCGAATTTCAGATCCATCTCTCCCCCGCCGAGCATGATACCGGCAGTAACATCAATCCGCGCCAGGCTCGGGATCGTATAATCGACGGTGCCGGCGCTATAGCCTACCGCCAGCTCAACTTCCCGGACGGTATTACTTGCCTGGTAGAGTGTTTTCGACTTCAACCGTCCCCCCATACTCTGGTATCCGATGCGCAAATTCGGAACGAGGATAACATAGGCATATCCTTGTCCGCCGAGCATGAGCAGGCCATCTTTGCTAAACTCGGCAAGGTTCTGTGCCCGGAGGACTTGATTGATCGGATCAACGTTTACAAAGAGCAAACTCTGAGTAAACCCTACGGCTCCGCCGATCTTGACACTTCCCGCCCGCTTCGGAGGTGGAAGCGACTCATCTTCTTCTTCCTGAGAAATTACAAAAGTCGTCGCGACAAACATCATTACGACCATAAACGTGGCAATACGATACATACTGATCGTCTCCTGGTAGTTGAGTGAGAAAAAATTAAGCCCAATGTAGGAAATTAATCGGCGAGTTTCAACATCACAGACTTAGTAGCGCGAAACTGCGGAGTCAATTTTCTGAGACCACGCATCGATTCCGCCGGTAAGGTTCCTTATCTTTTTGAAGCCTGCTTGCTTCAGGAATGCAACCGCCTTCGCACTTCGTCCACCCATCTTGCAATGCACGACTATTTCTTTCGACACATCAAGCTCATGGACGCGTTGGGGAAGTTCGTTTAATGGTATGAGATATCCTCCGAGATTGCAAATCTGATACTCGTGAGGCTCCCTGACATCAAGGATAAAGATGTCTTCGCGATCATCAAGACGATTTTTAAGCTCTTCGACGGATATCTCCTCTTGTGGCGAGTCTATGCCGGATACTGGCTGCCGTTCTGTTCCGCAGAATTGTTCGTAATCGATAAGCTCATGGATCGTCGAGTGCTCGCCACAGATGACGCAGTCCGGATTTCTTTTCAGCTTCAACTCCCGGAATTGCATTTTCAGGGCATCGAAGAGCAACAATCGTCCGACAAGCGATTCCCCCAGTCCGATGATAAGTTTAATTGCTTCGAGCGCCTGGAGCGAGCCGATGATGCCCGGCAGAACTCCCAGCACACCCCCTTCGGCACAGCTCGGCACAAGGCCTGGAGGCGGCGGAGACGGGTAGAGACAGCGATAGCACGGCCCACGACGTGGATCCCCTCCGGAAGGGGACGCAACTTCGGCGGAAAAGACGCTCACCTGGCCATCAAACCGAAAAATGCTGCCGTAGACATACGGCCTCTTCAACAGAACGCATGCATCGTTCACCAGATAGCGCGTCGGAAAGTTATCCGTACCGTCAACGATGATATCATAGCCGCTGAGTATGTCAAGTGCATTCGCGGACGTAAGTCGCGTTTCGTACGTCTCCACGCGGACGGAGGGATTGATGCCGGCCACGCTTTCTTTGGCAGATTCAAGTTTTGACCTACCGACATCACGCGTCGAATGCAGAATCTGCCGCTGAAGATTGCTGATGTCCACCACGTCGAAGTCTACAATGCCCATTGTTCCAACTCCCGCGGCCGCCAGATACAGCGCTGCCGGTGAGCCGAGGCCTCCGGCTCCGATCATGAGCACGCGAGCAGCCTTGAGCAGCTTCTGTCCTTCCATTCCAACCTCGGGCAGGATGAGATGCCGGCTATAGCGGAGGAGCTCATCCCGCGAGAGCTGGACTCCCACATCATACGTTTTCACAGGCCAAGCTCTGGGGCAATGGATTTCATCGCTTCGATGACGGATTTGATATGTTCATCGAGTTGAACTCCGAGTTCTTGGCATCCCTGACTAATATCCTCGCGACTGACGTTTCTTGCAAATCCTTTGTCTTTCAATTTCTTTTTCACCGAAGAGACTTCAAGGTCGGAAATCTTGTTCGGACGGATAACCGCGCAAGCCATGACAAATCCACAAAGCTCGTCACAGGCGAAGAGTGCTTTTGCCATCAAAGAGTCGCGGGGAACACCGGTGTAGGTCGCATGCCCGAGGATCGCGCGCCGCACGTCCTCGGGGTATCCCTTTTCCCTCA